>NZ_JBXAYF010000002.1:0-305613 GCF_056782175.1 Dellaglioa sp. CoH-56-MRSF-10 | reverse complement strand
GTACAAGATAGCTATTATGATAATCAGTCAGATGAAGAAGTCAAAAGGTCAGATGCAAGTTATCAATTTCCATCACTTGATTTATTACCAGATCCTATTTTAGAAAATGCTGGTGAATTAGATGATTGGGTACTTTCTCAAATTGATGTATTAAATAATACATTGGAAGCATTCCATGTTAATGCAGAAGTTGATGGCTGGACAGTTGGGCCAACGGTGACCCAATTTGAAGTATCATTAGCTGCTGGTGTTAAGGTAAGTAAGATTACCAACCTTGTTGATGACTTGAAACTAGCGCTTGCTGCAAAAGATATCCGTGTAGAGGCGCCAATTCCTGGACGTAGTAGTGTTGGAATTGAAATACCTAATTTAAAATCAAGACCAGTCCTTCTCTCGGAAGTATTGAGATCTCCAGTGTTTATAGAAAATAAATCACCATTGACGGTGGCGTTAGGTGTCGATTTATTTGGTGAAGCACAAGTAACTAACTTACAAAAAATGCCGCATGGATTAATTGCTGGTGCTACAGGGTCTGGTAAGTCAGTTTTTATCAATAGTTTATTAGTTTCTATTTTATATAAGGCAACACCAAACGAAGTTAAATTGTTATTGATTGATCCTAAAGCTGTCGAATTAGCGCCATATCATGATATTCCTCATTTATTAGCACCTGTTATATCAGATGCAAAAGCAGCTTCGGCAGCTTTGAAATGGGCTGTTGATGAAATGGAAGAACGCTATCAAAAATTAGCTGCAGCTGGAGCTAAAAATATTGGTAACTTTAATCAAAAAGCAGAAGCTAATGGCGATTTTGGCCTAAAGATGCCGTATATTTTAATTATTATTGATGAATTAGCTGATTTAATGATGGTTGCTTCAAATGAAGTTCAAGAATATATTGCAAGAATTACACAAAAAGCTAGAGCAGCAGGAATTCATTTAATTCTGGCTACACAACGACCAAGTGTTGATGTTGTTACGGGTACAATTAAAAATAATATTCCAACTCGAATTGCATTTATGGTTTCTAGTCAAATTGACTCGAGAACTATCTTGGATACGGCCGGTGCTGAAAAATTACTTGGACGAGGCGATATGCTCTATCTAGGTAATGGATCAAGTCAGGCTGTTAGGTTACAAGGAACGTATATAGAAGATGAAGTAGATTTAATTACAGATTTTGTTAGAACTCAAGGAAAGCCAAGATATGCATTTAATCCAGATGGACTGAAAAAAATGGCAGATCAAAATGAACAACAAGATGATTTATTGCCAGGTATTTTAGATTTTATTGCGCACGAACAAACCATTTCAACTTCTAAATTACAGCGCGTCTTTTCAATTGGGTATAATAGAGCTGCCAATATTATTGACGAACTTGAAAATCAGCAACATATCTCACATGCTAAGGGGTCGAAACCTCGAGATGTGTATTTAAATGAAGATGAACTCAGACGGATGAGAGAAGAATTTTAACGACAAACTGAATATTAACTCATTTTATGGTAAAATTATGAATGAATAATGTCAGAAAAGGGGATAATGATGAATAACCAAAAAGTATATTATTTTGTAGGAATAAAAGGCTCAGGGATGAGTTCTTTAGCATTAATTTTACACGATCAAGGATTTAAGGTTGAAGGCTCTGATATTGACCAATATACATTCACACAACGTGGATTAGAATTAGCTAATATTAAGGTTTATTCATTTGATGAAAAAAATATCCATGAAGGTTTGACTGTAATTGCGGGAAATGCATTTACAGCGGATCATCCTGAACTTAAAAAGGCACGTGAAATGGGATTAGATATTGTCAGTTATCCTGAAATGTTAAGTCGATTAATGGAAGGTTACACAAGTATTGGTGTTGCCGGCTCTCATGGTAAAACAAGTACAACAGGATTGCTTGCACATGTCTTAAGTGGTATTGCACCAACGAGTTACTTAATTGGGGATGGTACTGGTAAAGGAAAACCTGATGCAAGATTCTTTGTTTATGAAGCAGATGAATACCGTCGACATTTTGTTGCCTATCACCCAGATTATTCAATTATGACTAATATTGATTTTGATCATCCAGATTATTTTACTGGTATTGATGACGTTTTTGATTCATTTGAAACAGTTGCAAAACAAACCAAAAAAGGAATATTTGCTTGGGGAGATGATCCTTTACTCCGTAAAATAAAAGCTGATGTTCCAATTTATTATTATGGTACAAAGGATTCTGATGATTTCCAAGCTCGTGATATAAAACGAACAACTAAAGGTTCTGAATTCGATGTTTATTATCACGATACATCATTAGGTCATTACCAAATTCCAATTTTTGGTGAACATAATATCTTAAATAGTTTGGCCGTTATTGCTGTTTCGTATTTTGAAAAAGTTGATTTAGAAGAAATTGCAAGTGAATTATTAAGTTTTAAAGGGGTTAAACGCCGGTTTAGCGAAAAGTATATTGGTGATATGACAATTATTGATGATTACGCACATCATCCATCAGAAATTAAAGCAACAATTGATGCTGCTCGTCAAAAATATCCTGATAAAGAATTAATTGCGGTCTTCCAACCACATACGTTTAGTAGAACTATTGCGTTGATGGATGATTTTGCAATTAGTTTGAATCTTGCCGATAAGGTTTATTTAACGGATATTTTCAGTTCTGCTCGTGAAACATCAGGTAATGTTTCTAGTGAAGATCTTGGTGCAAAGATTGTTAAGGGTGGCGAGATTATCAAACTTGATAATCTTTCGCCATTACTTGATTACAATAATGCAGTTGTTATTTTTATGGGCGCTGGAGATGTCCAAAAATATGAATATGCATATGAAGAATTATTGAGTAATTTAAGTTTTAAAAATAATTAGTTGCTGAAAAAGAAATGATTTTCGAATCATTTCTTTTTTATTACTTAATTTTTTTTTACGAAAAGTGAAAATTCTTGATAATTTTACATGATTTGGTACACTTGTCCTTATACATACAAGGGGTTATCCTTTAAAAAGGTTAATGCTGTATGAGGTTAAAAGTCATGTTGTATTCTGATTAAAATAAGTAGTATTGCTCTAACTTATTTCATTTTATTAAATTAGTTGTAATAGGTTTTAGTGTATTAATCACAATATTTTAAACATGATTTCTTAATTAACAAGGAGGAAAATAAGATGGATAATCAAAATAGCGTTATTATTAATGAAAAAGATGGATTAAATCATTTTTTAGCAAAATTATATGGGTATATGGCGCTTGCAGTTGGCGTTTCAGCTGTCACAGCATTTTTAACATTGACAGTATTTCAAAAATTAGTTTATGGCTTTATGGCAGAACATTCATGGTCAATTTGGGCATTATTTATTGTCCAATTGGTGGTTGTCTTAAATATTAACGTAAAGGCATCAAGGGCACCATTTGTAACATTTGCTTTATTGATGGGGTATTCTGTACTTGAGGGCGTAACGTTGTCGTTGATTATATCAATGTATTCAGTCGGGAATATCATTGCTGCATTTGCCGCAAGTTCGGCTGTATTCGTTACGATGACCATTTTAGGAAATGTTACTAAACGAGATTTAACTAAATTAGGCACACAGGCATTAGCAGCTTTGGTTGGACTAATTGTTGCTTCATTTGTAAATTTATTCTTACAAAGTGAACTTATTAATTACGTATTCTCATATATCGCTGTGATTATTTTCACCATTTTAACAGCGTGGGACACACAAAAATTAAGACAAGTATTTTTACAACGAGATAGCAATGTTTCAGTTTCTAACTTAGCTATGACAGGTGCACTAATGTTATATCTTGATTTTATTAATTTATTCATTTCATTCTTACAAATCTTTGGTTACGGTGGTAGAGATTAGTAATTCATAAATAAGAAGGTTAAACCTCCAAGTTAAGGATTTATAACTTGGGGGTTTTTATTACTTTATTGAGTTATTAGCGTATTCATTATTAATCACGGCTGATGTTTGGTAAAATAGAGATAGAGATTTTCAAAGGAGACGGATATTAAATGACTAATACTAATGAGAAACTACTATTGATTGATGGAAACAGTATTGCCTATCGTGCATTTTTTGCATTGTACCAATCTGTAGATAGATTTACAAACCAAGCTGGGTTACATACAAATGCATTATATGGGTTTAATAATATGTTGAATGTCATATTAGATACCGAAAAACCGACACATGTATTAGTTGCATTTGATGCAGGAAAGACAACATTTAGAACTAAAAAATATGATAATTACAAGGCCGGTAGATCAAAAACACCGCCAGAACTAAAAGAACAAATGCCATATTTTAGAGAATTACTAGCAGGATACGGCATTAAAACTTACGAATTAATTGATTTTGAAGCAGATGACATTATAGGCACAATGGCAAAAAAAGGTGAAGAAGCTGGATATAATGTGACTATTGTGACTGGAGATCGAGATTTAACACAATTAACAACCGATAAAGTAACAGTTTCTGTCACAAAAAAAGGCGTTAGTGAAATCGAAAAATTTACACCAGAGCATGTAATGGAAAAATTTGGATTAACACCATTGCAAATTATTGATATGAAGGGATTAGTTGGCGATACGTCAGATAATTATCCCGGTGTTACTAAAGTTGGTGAGAAGACTGCAATTAAATTATTAACAGAATATGACTCAATGGAGAATCTTTACGAAAATATTGATCAATTAAAGAAAAGTAAAATGAAAGAGCATTTAATTGAAGATAAAGATCAAGCATTTATGAGCAAAGATTTAGCCAGAATTCGACAAGATGCACCTATCACAATCGATTTTCCTGATACAAAATGGGATGGAAAAGACTTAGATAAGTTAGTTGCTTTCTATGAAAAAATGGATTTTAAAAAATTTTTAAGTCAATTAAATTTAAATTCAGCATCAGATAGTGTAGAAATGAATTTATTTCCAGAACCTAAAAAGACAGATTATAAAGTATTAACTAGTGATAATTTAGATGAATTATCTAAATTATCACAACCAATTTCTTTTTATTTAGAGATGTTGGAAGATAATTATCATACAGCAGATTTTGATGGATTTGCGATAGGTGATGGCAATCAATTTTTCGTAACACGAGATGTTGATTTGTTAAAATCTAAAACTTTAGTTTCAATTCTTTCAAATGATAAAATTAAAAAGAATGTATTTAATTTTAAACGTAATTATGTAGCATTGAACCGATTGGACATTCAACTTGCAGGAACTGAATTCGATCTTTTGTTGGCTTCATATTTGTTAGATACAAGTGATAATAGTAATGATCTTAGTAAAGTTGCACAGAAACATGATTACTATGACGTTAAGTCTGATGAAGAGGTATATGGTAAAGGCGTTAAACGTGCAATTCCAGAAGATGATGATATTTTCTTTAGTCATATGGCATCGAAAGTTGACGCCTTAAATCTTTTGAAAGAACCATTAATGGCCGGATTAGTTGATCATGAGCAAATGGATTTGTACACGGATATGGAACTTCCTCTTTCACTTGTATTAGCCAAGATGGAAATTCAAGGCATTAATGTGGATGCCGATAGATTGAAGATTATGAAAAAGGAATTTTCAACTATTTTAAGTGATATGGAAACTAAAATTTATAGTGAAGCTGGTGAAGAATTTAATATTAATTCACCAAAACAATTAGGCGTTATTTTATTTGAAAAATTAAAATTACCTGTTGTTAAAAAAACTAAAACAGGTTACTCAACTGCAGTTGATGTTTTAGAACAACTTAGTACAATAGCTCCAATTGCAGATTTAATTTTAAAATATCGACAAATTGCAAAAATTCAATCAACGTATGTTGAAGGATTATTAAAAGTTAGACATGAAGATAAGAAAGTTCATACAAGATACCTACAAACACTGACAGCGACAGGCCGATTATCATCTGTAGATCCTAATCTACAAAATATTCCGGTCCGCGTTCCTGAAGGTAAGAAAATTAGACAAGCATTTATACCTGAACATAAGGGATGGAAAATATTCTCATCTGACTATTCACAAATTGAGTTGCGTGTTTTGGCCCATATTGCGCATGATGCTAATATGCAAGAAGCTTTTAAAGAAGGAATCGATATCCATGCTAATACAGCAATGAAAATTTTTAGTTTAGAATCGCCAGATGACGTGACGTCAAATATGCGTCGAACAGCTAAGGCAGTCAATTTTGGGATTGTTTATGGTATTAGTGATTATGGATTGTCACAAAATATTGGGATTACTAGAAAACAAGCACAAACATTTATTGATACTTATTTAAATGAATTTACAGGCGTTAAGAACTACATGGAAAGCGTTGTGCGTGAAGCTAAAGATAAGGGCTATGTTGAAACATTATTCCATCGTCGTCGTTATTTACCAGATATTAACAGTCGAAACTTTAATTTACGTTCTTTTGCTGAAAGAACTGCAATGAATACCCCAATTCAAGGTAGTGCTGCGGATATTATTAAAGTAGCGATGATTAATATGAACAAAATGTTAGAAGAAGAACATTTACAAGCCAAAATGTTATTACAAGTACATGATGAATTAATTTTTGAAGCACCTGAAGAAGAAATTGCTATCTTGCAAAAGAAAGTTCCTGAAGTTATGGACGCTGCTGTTTCTTTAGAGGTTCCTTTAAAAGTTGAGAGTGCGTTTGGTGATAGTTGGTTTGATACTAAATAAAAAGTGGTTGGGGGTAATTATATGCCAGAATTACCAGAAGTTGAAACGGTTCGAAGAGGTCTTAGTCAATTAGTTATAGGTAAGACAATTAAATCAATTGATGTTTTATGGCCTAAAATTGTATCTGGGGATGTACTAGATTTTAAGCGTGAATTAGAAGGTAGAAAGATTGAATCAATCGATAGACTGGGTAAATACTTACTTTTTCGTTTTGATAGTAAAATGACAATGGTTTCTCATTTAAGAATGGAAGGCAAATATTTTGTCCGTGGATCAGATGAACCAATTGAAAAACATTCCCACGTCATATTTCATTTAACTGATGGGCAAGATTTAAGATACAATGATGTTCGTAAGTTTGGACGCATGCAACTAATCCCCACAGGTCGAGAACGTGAACTTTCGGGACTTAAGAAGCTAGGACCAGAACCGACAGAAGATGATTTTAAGCTCAGTTATTTCAAAAAATATTTATCTCGTAAGCATATGGCAATCAAGCCTGTGTTATTAAATCAAGAAGCGGTTGCTGGTCTTGGAAATATTTATGTTGATGAAGTTTTATGGATGAGTAAAATTAATCCGGAACAGCCAGCAAATTTAATTTCTGATAGGAAATTAGCTATATTACGTAAAAATATTATTCTTGAGCTAGCCACTGCGGTACAAGCTGGTGGAACAACAATTAGATCCTATACGGGTGCGTTTGGTGAGACGGGTTTGTTCCAATTTGATTTGAATGTCTATGGTCAAACAGGAAAACCATGTCCTAGATGCGGAGCGCCTATTGTTAAAATAAAAGTGGCACAACGAGGGACACACTACTGTCCACATTGCCAACCGTTAAAGGAAGTTTAAAAATGACTTATATTCTTGGACTAACTGGTGGCATAGCAACAGGTAAATCAACAGTTAGTCGTATTTTTAGAGAAGAAAATATCACAGTTATTGATGCAGACGTTATTGCGAGACAAGCTGTTGAACCAGAATCTGTAACATTAAAAATAATCATTCAAACATTTGGTGAAAAATATTTATCATTAACCGGGAATTTGAATCGAAAAGAGTTAGGTCAGCTAGTTTTTAATGATGCAACAGAGTTAAAAAAATTGAACGGCATTATGGTTCCTGCTATTAGAAAAGAAATCTTGTCACAAATAGAAGTCCAAAAAAAATTAGGTAGCCAGTTAATTATTTTGGATATGCCTTTATTATTTGAGCAAAACTACCAATTACTTTGTGATGCAGTAATGGTTATCTATGTACCTGAAACAGCACAATTAGAACGTTTAATGAAGCGGGATGAATTGTCTTTAGATGAGGCGATGTTAAGGGTTAAAGCACAATGGCCCATTCAAAAGAAAAAAGATTTAGCAGATTTTGTAATAGATAATTCAACAACGGTTGCCGTTACAAGGGTTCAAGTGCTAAACTGGCTTAGTAATCAAATTAATGGTTAAATAATGTAAATAAAAAATAATGAGGTGTCACAATGAAATGTCCACATTGCCAACATAATGGCTCTCGAGTCGTTGACAGTCGACCAACAGATGAAGGTCGCGTTATCAGACGACGTCGTGAATGTGAAAATTGTGAATTTAGATTCACAACATTTGAACGAGTTGAAGCTACACCACTACTTGTTATTAAAAAAAATGGAACACGTGAAGAATTTAATCGTGAAAAGATTCTTAAAGGTATTATCAGTTCTGCTGAGAAAAGACCAGTTTCAATGAAAGCTATCACTCATCTTGTGGATCAAGTGGAAAATAATGTTAGAGCATTAGGTGAAAATGAAATTTCTAGCCAACTAATTGGTGAATATGTTATGGGATTATTGGCTGATGTAGATGAAATTGCGTACATTAGATTTGCTAGTGTTTATCGCCAATTTAAAGATATGAGTGTTTTCTTAAAAGAATTAAATGAAATGATGGCTCGTGATAAAACACCTACAGATAAACCGGATTTGAAGGAATGATAATCAATGATTGATATATGCGGAAATATGAGTCCGAAAGACGGTTATGTCGTTTTAATGGATGAAAAAGTTACAAATGATGATATTGAACGACTAGACTACTTGTATCAACCTGTTATGGGTGTGATTGCGAGTGGTCTATTTGCTCTATTGAAAGGTGAGGCAGGTCAAAATCCACAATTATCTAATCGAAAGATGCATAGTGAATTACTTGCATTACTAAATATTGACATAGCAATGTTTTATGAAGCAAGAAGTGCCCTTGAAGCTTTAGGGCTTTTGAAGAGCTTTGAAAAAGAGGATGCAATAGGAAAAGTTGTTGTCTATCAATTGCGTCGACCTTTGCAAGCAACTGATTTTTTTACAGATGATTTACTAAGCACTTTACTCTGGGAATCGATTGGTGATGGTAGGTACAAAGAAATTACCACTCGATTTGCGTTACCAATTTTAAAATTAGATGGCTTCAAAGAAACATCTAAAAGTTTCTTAGATGTTTTCCAAGTTAATCAAGATCATTTGTCTAATAAACCTGATATTATTTCTGAAAGTAAAAAAGTTTTTTCAACGGACAAGAAGATACCGAAAAAGTTAGTTGAGTCAGGTAGTATTGAGTCATTTGATTTTAAATTTTTTATTGAACTACTGGAAAAGAGTTTCGTTTCTTTGGATAATATCAATGAACAGCGGGATTTAATTATTTCAGAGCATCTCTTGTATGGTATTGATGAAATCGAAATGGCCCAATTTATTGGAGATTCAGCTGACTTATCAACAAATGAAGTTGATTATAATTCATTCAAGCAACATATTGCTCACAAATATAATCAACAAATTAAACTGAAAAAACAAGAAGATTTAACAAGTAGTGATAATAAAAAGGTTAATATGAAATCTGTTGAAACGCTAAAAAAAGTTGGTTTTTCTGAAGAGGATTCGCAGTTAATTCTTGCGAGTGAAGCCTATAAACCTTTTGATTTTTTGAAATCGTTAAAAGAAAGCAAGGGTGGATATGTCACTGACAGTGAAGCATATCTGTTACAGCAACTTATTCAACGACAGATATTTTCTAATTCAGTCATTAATATTCTGATTCATTACATTTTGATTGACCGTGATTTATCAACACTTAATAAATCGTTTGTCGATACTATGGCTAATGATTGGTCACAGCAAAAAGTGAAGACACCTGAAGAAGCCATTAATCAGGTTCGACAATTTAACAATAAAAAGACTGAAACTAAGGCGTCAAACCAACGACAAAGAAAAATAATTAAAAAAGAGACATTGCCTGATTGGGCTAAAGATGACTATCAAGCACCAAAAGTGGATGTAAAAGTTGATAAGGATGAACTAAAAAGACAACTTGCTGAATTTAATAAAACAGCACCCAAAGGAGGAAAATGATGGAAGATTTAGGGACAGAAATCAAAAAATTTCTTGAAAAGGACAACCTGAGTGAAAGATATCCTAATGTTAATTATCGTGATTTAATGAGAAAAGTTTATGAAGATTCAGATGTCATCGCTTTTTTAGATAGAAATAAAGCTGAATTAACAGAGGATAGTATTCGACGCGCTGATGCAAAATTGTATGAATTCTTATCTGAAAAAAATAAAATTATTCTTGGTAAAGGAATGATAGCACCAGGTTATAAGCCACAATTGGTTTTGAATAATCATATGATTGATGTTTCCTATGTACCAACAGATTCTTTTATCGAGGCTCAAAAAAGTAGAGCATTAGCTAAGCGAGTTAAATCAATGAGTATGTCTAAAGATATCAAAAACGCGACTATGAATGGCTTTGATATGGATGAACGTGGGGATGCACTTAGCCAGAGTTTAAAATTTATAACAACATTTGTTGATAGTCCTAAATCTTATCACCAAGCAATGTATTTTTATGGTAGCTTTGGCGTTGGTAAAACATATCTTTTAGGTGCTATGGCCAATGAATTAGCAAGTCGAGGATACCAAACGACTTTAATGCATTTCCCTAGTTTTGCAGTTGAAATTAAAAATGCTATTAGTGATAATCGTGTTTATGACATGCTAAATGCTGTTAAAAAATCTGAAATTTTAATGATTGATGATATTGGTGCCGATGCAATGTCTAGTTGGGTTCGTGATGATATTTTAGGTGTTATTTTACAATATCGCATGCAAGAAGAATTACCAACTTTCTTTAGTTCTAATTTTTCGATGAAACAACTAGAAGATGAGCATTTACGTATTAGTCAAAAGGGTGAAGACGAGCCTCTTAAGGCAAAAAGAATTATGGAACGAATTCACTTTTTAGCAAAAGAAGTTAAGATTGTTGGAAAAAATCGTCGACCTAAATAAGAATAATAGTTGCTAAATTTCACTAAAAATGGTTAAATAGTTATTAAATTGATACGGAAGATTACATTCTTTTTTTATGTCCGCAGGGAGGGAAAGCATAGCTGAAAGCTTTTCTGGCAGAGAATAAGTGATGACCACTTCCATAATGTTGCCTGATTTTTATCAGGTCGGATTGGATCCGTTAAAATCTATGGAGAAAGTTTTGTTTCGGCAAAACTTTGAATTTGGGTGGAACCACGTTAATCGACGTCCCTAATACACGATTTTATTTGTGTATTAGGGACTTTTTTTGTATCAAAAAATATTAAAACAATGGAGGAAGTTAACATGTCAAAAATAAATATTACATTTCCAGATGGCGCAGTTAAAGAGTTTGATTCAGGTATTACGACTGAAGACGTTGCAAAGTCAATTAGTCCTAGTTTAGCTAAAAAATCAATTGCCGGTAAATTCAATGGTGTTTTGGTTGATTATCTTCGTCCATTAGAGGCAGACGGCGCTATCGAAATTGTTACTAAAGAATCTGCAGACGGATTAATCGTTTTATGGCATACAGCTGCTCAAGTTTTAGCTAATGCGTTACAACAATTATACCCAGGTATGAAATTTGGTATGAGTTCTGATATTGAAAATGGTTTCTATTTTGATACAGATAATGGTGAAACACAAGTTAGCGTTGATGATTTGAAGAAAATTCAAGATAAGATGAAATCAATTGTTAAAGAAAATTTGAAAATTGAACGTCAATTAGTTTCAAAAGCTGAAGCTCTTGAATTATTTGCTGGTGACCCATATCGTGCTGAATTAGTAGTTGAAGCTACTGATGAAAATGGACAAGTTGAAATTTACAAACAAGGTGAATTCGTTAACTTAAGCGATGGCGCACAATTACGCTCAACTGCTGATGTTAAAATTTTCCAATTATTATCAGTTGCTGGTGCATATTGGCAAGGTAAATCAAGTAATCCGATGTTACAACGTGTTTATGGTACAGCGTTCTTTAAACAAAAAGATTTAGATGCTGAATTAGTTCGTCGTCAAGAAGCACGTGAACGCGATCATCGAGTAATTGGTAATGACTTAGATTTATTCTTTGTAGATCCAAAAGTTGGTGCAGGATTACCATACTGGTTACCTAATGGTGCTACAATTCGTCGTACGATTGAACGCTACATTGTTGATAAGGAAGTTTCAAATGGTTATGATCATGTTTACACACCAATCTTAGCCAACTTGGATTTATATAAAACTTCTGGTCATTGGGACCATTATCGCGAAGACATGTTCCCACCAATGGACATGGGTGATGGCGAAGAGTTAGAGTTACGTCCAATGAACTGTCCTTCACATATTCAAGTTTACAAGCATCATATTCGTTCATATCGTGATCTTCCTATCAGAATTGCTGAATTAGGAATGATGCATCGTTATGAAAAATCAGGTGCACTTTCTGGTTTACAACGTGTACGTGAAATGACATTAAATGATGGTCATACTTTCGTTGCTCCTGATCAAATTCAAGAAGAATTTAAAAGCGTCCTTCGTTTAATGATGGAAGTTTATGATGACTTTGGGATTGCTGACTATTCATTCCGTTTGAGCTATCGTGATCCAGCTAACACAGAGAAATACTTTGATGATAATGAAATGTGGACAAAATCACAAAGTATGTTAAAAGGTGCTATGGATGATTTAGGCTTAGATTACTACGAAGCTGAAGGAGAAGCAGCATTTTACGGTCCTAAATTAGATGTTCAAACAAAAACAGCGTTAGGAAATGATGAAACGTTATCAACAATTCAATTAGATTTCATGATGCCTGAAAAATTTGAATTATCATACATCGGTGATGATGGTGAAGAACACCGTCCTGTTATGATTCATCGTGGACTTGTTTCAACGATGGAACGTTTTACAGCTTACTTAACAGAAATGTACAAAGGAGCATTCCCAACTTGGTTGGCTCCTAAACAGGTAACAATTATTCCTGTTAAAAACGATCTTCATGCCGATTATGCGCATGATTTACGTGCTAACTTAGTTGCTCGTGGTGTACGAGTAACGGTTGATGAACGTAACGAAAAGATGGGTTATAAGATGCGTCAAGCGCAAGTTACTAAAGTACCTTATATTTTAGTTGTCGGTGATAATGAAGTAGCTGAAAATACAGTTTCTGTTCGTCGACATGGTGAAGATGATTCAAATATCTTTACAAAAGAAGATTTTATTAACAACATTACAAAAGAAATTGCCAACTATAGTCGTAAAGCATAAAAAAGACTCATTTTAATTTGCTTGACAATGAGTCTTCAAGTTGGTATGATATAAAAGTTAAGAAAAAGCAGAGGCTCCCGCTTCTCGCCTGAAGAGACAAAGAGTCTCTGGGCAGAATATTATTGAAATTAAATTCCAATTAAAATGGATTTCAAGCGGGCTGCGATAATTTATTATTGTTGCCCGTTTTTCTGTGTTTTTTCTCAAAAAAATTTGGAGGTGCATTGCCATAGCAGTTGATAAAGTAGACAAAATGGTCAATGAAGGTATCCGCGCATCGGAACTTCGTTTGATCGGTGATGATGGCGAACAACTTGGTGTTAAAACGAAACAAGAAGCACTAGATATGGCAGAAATTGCTAATTTAGATGTTGTTGTTGTTGCCGCTAACTCAAAACCACCTGTTGCTAAGATTATGGATTACGGGAAGTACCGTTTCGAATTACAAAAGAAACAAAGAGAAGCCCGTAAAAACCAAAAGATTGTTAATGTTAAAGAAGTTAGACTTAGTCCAACGATTGATATTAACGATTTCAATACAAAATTGAAAAATGCCTCAAAATTCCTTGCAAAAGGTGATAAGGTTAAAGTATCAATTAGATTTAAAGGCCGTGCAATTACGCATAAAGAAATCGGACGTGATGTCTTGAATCGCTTCGCTGACGCAGCTAAAGAAGTTGCATCAGTTGAATCAAGAGCGAAGATGGATGGACGTAGTATGTTCATGATGCTTGCACCTAAGGCTGAAAAGTAAAGCTATATTAGGAGGATATTAGATTATGCCAAAACAAAAGACTCATCGTGCATCAGCAAAACGTTTTAAACGTACAGGAAATGGTGGCTTAAAACGCTCTAAAGCATATACAAGTCATCGTATGCATGGTAAAACTAAGAAACAACGTCGTCAATTAAGCAAATCAACTACAGTGTCAGCATCAGATAACAAGCGTATCAAACAAATGCTTTCACAAATGAAATAATAAATATAAATTAGACAATTGATGCCATTTTTAAATGGCTCAATAAGGAGGAATTTTCATGCCACGAGTTAAAGGTGGAACCGTTACACGTCAACGTCGCAAAAGAATGCTTAAATTAGCAAAAGGTTACCGTGGATCAAAACATATCCAATTTAAGGTAGCTAAACAACAAGTAATGAAATCGTACCAATATTCATTCCGTGATCGCCATCAAACAAAACGTAACTTCCGTCGTCTATGGATTGCACGTATTAACGCTGCAGCACGTATGAATGGTTTAAGTTACAGCAAGATGATGCATGGCTTGAAATTAGCTGAAATTGAAGTTAACCGTAAAATGTTAGCTGAATTAGCTGTTAAAGATTCAGCAGCATTTGCTGCTGTTGCAGAAGAAGCTAAAAAAGCATTAAGTAAATAATAACTTTTAAGAGGATACTTGACCAATTGTCAAGTATCCTCTTTTTTTAATAAAATTTCTGTAAATAAGTTAAGTATGTTATTTTTAGTGAAATCAAAAAAATTTTATGTGATATCAATGATTATGGTCTATGTAACTAATAAGACAAAATATAATCTTAAAAAGAGCAATATAAAATTGAAATAACTCGTTTCTATTATTTTAAAATGAGAAAATAAAATTAATTTCATTTGTTTTCATGGAAAACATGCAATTTTGTTGAAAGTACATTATACTTAGATTATTATTCTAAAATTGAGGTAGCTAACATGCTTGAGAGATATAAACCAACTTGGATGGTTGAATCAATTTATGATTTAACACCAGAGGATTTACAAAATCATGGAATTAAAGTTGTTATGACTGATTTAGACAATACATTAATTGCATGGGATAACCCAAACGGAACCCCAGAATTGAAGAATTGGTTAGAGCTTATAGCTGCGGCTTCAATTCCAGTGATTGTTGTATCTAACAATAGTCACGAACGTATTGAAAAGGCACTGGAACATATTGGATTACCATTTGTTTCCAGAGCTCTAAAACCATTTACAAAAGGAATTAACCAAGTTAAAAATGAATTTAAGATGAATAATCAAGATTTAGTTTTAATAGGTGATCAATTGATGACTGATATTGCTGCTGCGAATAATGCGGGCATTAAAAGTATATTGGTTAAACCACTTGTTGAATCAGACGCTTGGAATACAAAACCTAATCGTTTCATTGAAAAAAGAATTAAAAATCACTTAATTAAAAAACACGATTTTAAAACTAAATGGGGGAATTCATTGGATGACTGACATAATTGAAGTACCAGAAATTGACGAAGATCTTTTTTGTATTGGCTGTGGCTCAAAAATTCAAAGTGAAGAAGTAGATGAATTAGGCTATACACCTAAATCCGCAGTAAAAAAAGGACTTGAAACAAATGAACTATATTGCCAAAGATGTTTTAGACTACGACATTACAATGAAATTGCTGACGTTAAGTTAACTGATGATGATTTCCTAAAATTATTGAATCAAATTGGTAGTGCTGATGCATTAATCGTCAACGTTATTGATATTTTTGATTTTAATGGTAGTCTAATTCCTGGATTACATCGATTTGTGGGTGATAATCCTGTTTTAATGGTTGGAAATAAAGCTGATTTATTGCCTAAGTCATTGAGACGTTCGAAGTTAAAGGATTGGATGAGACAACAAGCTAATTTACAAGGATTACGACCAATTGATGTTGCATTGACAAGTGCAACAAAAAACTTTGCGATTGATGAATTATTAGAATTAATTGAAAAGTATCGTGAAGGCCGTGATGTGTACGTTGTTGGAGTAACTAATGTTGGTAAATCAACATTGATTAATCAAATCATTAAACAAAGAACAGGTGTCCAAGACCTGATTACAACTTCAAGATTCCCAGGAACTACGCTTGATAAGATTGAAATTCCATTGGACGATGATCGAGCTTTAATTGATACACCAGGTATTATTCATCAAGACCAGATGGCTCATTATCTATCAGGTAAGGCGCTAAGATTAGTTTCTCCTCAAAAAGAAATTAAACAACGCGTCTATCAGTTAAATGAAAACCAAACATTATTCTTTGGGGCTGTTGCAAGATTTGATTACATTTCAGGGGGAACTCCTGGTGTTGTCGTTTATCTTGATAATGATTTAATGATTCATAGAACAAAAACTGAGACTGCAAGTGAATTTTATGAGAAACATGCTGGTGGTTTATTAAATCCACCAACAGATGATGAAATGAACGACTTCCCAGAATTAGTTCGTTTTGAATTTAAAGCAACACAAAAAAGTGATTTAGTTTTTGCCGGACTTGGATGGGTAACCATTAATGAGGGTGCTAAAGTCGCTGGCTGGGCACCAAAAGGTGTTTCGGTTCTTTTACGTAAAGCAATGATATAAGAGGAGTTAACTAACATATGACATTAAGAGGCAAACAAAAAAGATATCTACGCAGTCAGGCACATCATTTACGTCCACTTTTCCAAGTTGGAAAAGAAGGCGTGTCTACTAACTGGTTAAACCAAATTCGCGAAGCAATTGAAAAACGCGAATTAATCAAAATTAACATGCTACAAAATGCAACAATTGATACAAATGAAGTTCGTATTTTTATTGAATCTAATAGTTCAATTCAAGTTGTTCAAGTGATTGGTCATACATTAGTGCTTTATCAAGCAGCAACAGATGTCGAAAATCGAGATATCTCTGACAAAGTTAATTTACTCGCTTAATTTAAAATTTTGAGGAGGTTTTTAGCTTGACTATTCAAGTCCAAAAATTAAAAGAAATTAATTTAGTTACGAAATTTAAGACTAAACCCATTCTTGATAATACGAAAAAGCGTGTTGGAATTCTCGGGGGTACGTTTAATCCGCCTCACTTAGGTCATTTAATAATTGCTGATCAAGTTTGTCAGCAATTAGGATTAAGTGAAGTTCGATTTATGCCGGATGCAACACCACCACATGTGGATAAAAAGGAAGCAATTGATGCAAAGTATCGCCTTGATATGGTTAATCAAAGTATCGCGGATAACGATAAGTTTAAGCTGGAAGATACTGAAATTAATCGCGGTGGTATTAGCTACACCTATGACACTGTGGTTGCTTTAAAAGCAGCTCATCCGGAAAATGATTACTATTTTATTATTGGCGGCGATATGGTAGATTATTTACCGAAATGGTCTCGTATTGATGAATTAGTAAAATTAGTACATTTTGTTGGAGTTAAACGAACGGGATTTGAACAAACAAGTCAGTATCCTATACTTTGGGTTGATGTACCAACAATTGATATTAGTTCAACACAAATTCGAGATAAGATAAAAAAAGGCTGTTCAATTAATTATTTAGTACCTAAGGCAGTCTCAAATTATATTGAGAAAGAAGGGTTGTATCGTGAATAATTTAGTTTATTCTAATAATCTTTTTAGTGGAACTAGAGAAGAATTAGTACAGATTTTGAAGGAAACTTTGAGTGAAAAAAGATTTCAGCATGTGTTAAATGTTGAAAAATCTGCAATTGAACTTGCTCAAAATAATAATGGTGATATTGAAAGAGCAAGTATTGCTGGACTTATTCATGATTATGCCAAGGAGCGGACAGATGACACCTTTATCAGAACAATTAAGCAAAAACATATGGATCCTGATTTATTAAATTGGGGGAATGCTATCTGGCATGGAATTGTTGGCGCAGAGTTGATACATGATGAATTAGGTATTACAGATGATAAAATTTTAACATCAATTGTGAAGCATACGACAGGCGATGTTGAGATGGATTTGTTGGATAAAATTGTCTACGTCGCTGATTTCATCGAAGAAGGTAGGACGTTCTCTGGCGTTCTTGAAGCACGAAAAAAAGCATTTGAAAGTTTGGATGCAGCTGTTGGATTTGAAACAAAACATACACTAAGTTATTTAATTAATACCAATAAAAGAGTGTATCCTAAAACAATTTTGACCTTTAATAAATGGGTCGCAGAATAGAGGAGTAATAATGAATAGTATAGAAAAATTAGAAATCGCAGTTAAGGCTGCTGACAGTAAACGTGGCGAAAAGACGGTGGCTATTGATGTCCATGAAATTAGTCTATTAGCTGATTATTTCATGGTGACACAAGCTGACTCAGCTCACCAAGTTAAGGCTATCGTCAAAGAAATTCAAGATCAAGAAGAACTAGCAGGTGTTGAAGTCCGTCGTATTGAAGGACGTAATTCAACTAGTTGGGTTTTATTAGATTTTGGAGATTTAATTGTGCATGTATTTAAAACTGAATCACGTGAATTTTATGATCTTGAAAAATTCTGGTCTGAAGGCGCATCTGTAGATTTATCAGCATGGATTGAAGAATAATGATTTATACCACCTTTTCAAAATTGTATGATCAATTAATGGATCCTGATTTATATGATTCTTGGCAAACATTTGTCGAAACACAAGTTCCTGATAAGAAAACTGAAATTCTTGAATTAGCTTGTGGTGCAGGTCAATTAGCAATTGCTTTAACGCAATCTGGTTATTCAGTCGTTGGTTTAGATTTATCTGAAGAAATGTTATCAATTGCTGACCAACACGCACAGGATGCGAATGTATCCTTGCCTTTAGTACAAGGTGATATGATGAATTTGGAAGAGGCAGAGTTACCACAATTTGATGCGGTAACTTGTTTTGCTGACTCATTTTGTTATTTACCTGACGCTGATGCTGTAGGAAACGTTTTTAAATCAATTCATGGATTACTACAAGAAAATGGTCGATTCATTTTTGATGTTATCTCAACCTATCAAACGGATGAGATTTATCCAGGTTATATGTACAACTATCAGGATGATGATCAAGCTTTTTTGTGGTCAACATTTAAAGATGAAGAGCCACACAGTGTCGTTCATGAATTAACTTTTTTTGTCAAAAATGATACTAACTGTCAATTTGAACGTCTAACTGAGGACCATCATGAACGAACATATTCAGTTAATACGTATACTGAATTGTTAAAAAATGCTGGATTTAAGAATATTAAAATTTCGGCTGATTTTGGCACAAGTCAAGTTGATGATAAAACAACAAGACTATTTTTTGTCTGCGATAAATAGGAGTGAGTTACTTGGACACGACTGGGGTTATTGTTGAATATAATCCGTTTCATAACGGACATTTGTATCAGATTAATCAAATAAAAGAAAAGTATCCTGATACGACGATTATTGCCCTTATGAGCGGACAATTCTTACAGAGAGGTATTCCAGCTGCACTTGATAAAGAGAGCCGTACGGAGCAAGCATTGCAATCTGGTGTTGATTTAATAGTTGAGTTACCCGTTGCATTTTCTGTTCAACCGGCTGATTTGTTTGCTCAAGGTGCCATTAAATTATTGGCCGGATTAAAGATAACCAGACTTGTTTTTGGTGCTGAACATCCTGATTTGGATTTTATGACTATCGCAACTGAAATTCAAACGTTAGATAGTGAGTTTAATCAGTTTAATGAAACGTATGCCACACAATATCAACGAGCTGTTTTTGAAAAAACAGGTGTTCAAATTAATCGGCCTAATGATTTGTTAGGTTTAGCTTATGCTGAAGCCTGCATAGCCGAAAAAGCCGAAATCCAGTTATGTCCGATTCAACGTATAGAGGCTGATTACCATGAAACAAAATTTGTTGATACTCAAAAAATTACAAGTGCAACAGCAATTAGATTAGCAGTTCAACATCAAGAATCGATTGTAGAAGTTGTTCCTAATCAAACTCGACTTGATTCAGAAAATGAAAGATGGGCCGATTGGACAGATTTTTGGCCATATCTTCGATATCAGTTGAGTCTATCAACACCAGGTCAATTATCGTCGATTTATGGCATGTCTGAGGGTATTGAGTATCGTTTGTTGCAGCAGTACGAAAAGTTGCCTGACGAGGCTAATTTTGATGATTGGGTCCAAGCCGTTAAGTCGAAACGAGTAACTTATACAAAAATCTCAAGACTAGCAACTTATATTTTGTTACAAATAAAGCAAAATGAAATTGACAAACAATATAAGCAGCCTTATTATCATGTCTTAGGGTTCTCAAAAAAAGGTCAAACGCTGCTTAATCATTTAAAAAAGGAAGTGCCATATCCTATAATAACAAAAATTAGTAAAAAGGATAAAGAGGGACTTTACCAATTAGATTATCGAGCAGGAATTATTTATGGGCTAGTTAGTCATAAAAAATCGGATCTTTTTAGAAGACCTAAACAAATTAATTAACATACTGTCAAGGATATACCATTGACAATGTTTTTAATCACAGGTATAATCATAAGCGTTGCATTAGGAGGCATATTTGCATGAAATGGTCCTTAGTTGAGTTAAAAAAACAAAGTGATGAACCACTTCAAGTTGACGAAATGTTAAACCTTTCCGAAGGATTAATGCTGCGCAACAAAACAATTACAGCTGTTTCAGAAGTCCATGTTACGGGCATTCTGTCAGCAGATCATCAAGATGTCATTGGTCATTTTAACGTTAGTTTAACAGTTGAAATGCCATCAACACGATCATTAAAGAGTGTCGATGTCCCATTAAATTTTTCAGTTGATGAATTTTATGTAGGCTATCGCGATAAAGCACTTGAACGGTTTGATAAAAATGATGTTGTAATTATTTTGGAAGAAGATATGCTCAATTTGAATTCTGTGATAGAGGATAATGTGTTATTACAGATTCCGATGCAGATACTGACTGATGATGAGAGAAAAGCAGAAGATTTACCAACCGGAGACGACTGGGAAGTTCTTACTGAAGATAAACTCGTACAGGTTAGAAAAGAAAAAGTTGATCCTCGATTTGCCTCATTACAAAATTTTTTTGATAATGATGGTTCTGAAGAGGAATAAACATAACAATACTTTTATTAAAAGTTTTGGATAATTTTAAAGGAGGTGTTTGATAATGGCAGTACCAGCACGTAAAACATCAAAAACACGTAAGAGAATGCGTCGTACGCATTACAAGTTAACTGTCCCAGGTATGAGCGCTTGCCCTAACTGTGGCGAATTAAGAAAATCACATTATGTATGTCCTAGCTGTGGTTTTTATGACGGAAAAGAAGTCGTAAAAGTAAACAACTAAATCTACATTAAGTAAAAAGCCTTAACAACCATGGTGTTAAGGCTTTTTCTGTACAAAAAAAATAAGATTCAATTGAATCTTATTTTTTTTCACTAATTTTCAAACTTATAATTTTGAAGTCTGTCTCTGGATCAAAAAATTGAAAAGGTAATTTGGCATGGCTTTCAATATAAGTTACATTTTTAGCCGGTGTTTTAACAGCCTTAAAAGTGGGCGATTTGATAGATTTAATTAAATCTATCAAATCTAGAAGTAATAACTCTGGTTTGTTACTAAGATTAGACCAGCCTGAAAATTCGGAACGATAATTTTTAAAGATTGTTTTTCTTATCGGACTGATGAAAGCATTACTACTGTCATTTTCGTAAGGAATTGACTGAGATGCGATAGTGTGCTGACTTGTGGTACTATAAATTTGAATTCGACTATCTTTTAAATCTAAAAAATCGGCCGTTAATAATTTGTCGTTAACTTGGACAACTAAGTCAAAAGTAGGGATATTGTTAGAAAATTCTGCTTTTGCGCGACTGTATAAAAAAGTATCGATGGCATAATATAATTCTTGTACTTCAACTAATTTCATATTTGAAAGACCTCCTGAAATCAGTATAACAAAAAAAGGTAAAATAGATAGGAATTTTTGATGTCTAGTGTATAATTGACGTTGAAAGTTAAATGGGTTTATTGACAAAGTCGGTAGCTGATACTTTCTTAGATTACATGGTTTTTGATTCACAAAAAATTAAAGAAATGTAGGAGGTATTATAATGGATAAAGCACAAATTGGTGTTATTGGAATGGCTGTTATGGGTAAAAATCTCGCATTGAATGCTGAGAGTCGTGGCCGTACGGTAGCTATTTATAATAGAACGGGAGCTAAAACTGAGCAAGTTATGAAAGACCACTCAGAAAAAAAATTAGTACCCAGCTACTCAATTAAGGATTTTGCAGATTCATTAGAAAAACCTAGAAGAATTATTATCATGGTAAAAGCTGGCAAACCAACTGATGCTGTTATTGCAGAACTATTACCATTCTTAGATAAAGGTGATGTTTTAATTGATGGTGGTAATACTTACTTTGAAGATACAGTACGCCGTAATGCAGAATTAGATAATTCTGGAATTAACTTTATTGGAATGGGCGTTTCAGGTGGCGAAATTGGTGCACTTGAAGGACCATCAATGATGCCAGGTGGCCAAAAAGAGGCATATGACCTTGTTGCACCAATTCTTGAGGAAATGTCTGCTAAAGCTAGCGATGGGACACCATGTGTGACTTATATCGGTCCTAACGGTGCTGGTCATTATGTTAAGATGGTTCATAATGGAATTGAATATGGTGATATGGAATTAATTTCTGAATCATATCATTTGTTAAGAGATTTATTAGGCCTCTCAGTTGATGAAATCGCTGATATCTTCTCTGACTGGAACAAAGGTGAATTGGATAGTTACTTGATCGAAATTACTGCTGATATCTTAACACGTAAAGATGATTTAGGCACTGGTAAACCTATTGTTGATGTTATCCTCGATCGTGCTGGAAATAAAGGTACTGGTAAGTGGTCATCACAGAGTGCACTTGAATTAGGTGTTCCTCAGTCAGTTATTTCTGAATCTGTTTATGCACGTTACATTTCAGCAATGAAAGAAGAACGTGTTGAAGCAAGTAAAGTTTTACCTAAACCAGAAGTTAAATTAGGTGAATTAGATAAAAAAGAATTAATTGAAAAAATTCGTGAAGCATTATACTTTAGTAAAATCATGAGTTATGCACAAGGATTTGAACAATTACGTGTTGCCTCAGAACATTATGAATGGGATTTAAACTTTGGTGATATGGCTAAGATTTGGCGTGCTGGATGTATCATTCGTGCCCGTTTCTTACAAAATATTACTGACGCATTTGACGAAAAAGCTGATTTAAATAACATCTTATTAGATGGTTACTTCAAAGATATTGTTAAAAAATATCAAGAATCAGTTCGAGATATCGTTGGTATTGCTGTTAAAGCTGGTATTCCAGTTCCTGGATTCAGTGCAGCAATTACGTATTACGATCAATACCGTTCAGAAGTTTTACCTGCTAATTTAATTCAAGCACAACGTGATTACTTTGGTGCTCATACGTATGAACGTACTGATAAACCAGGTTCATTCCACTATACTTGGTATACTGAACAATAAAAAAAGTTAATAAATATACTAAAAAAGGCTATCTAACAACGATTTAAAAGTTGTTAGATAGGCCTTTTTTTCTTTTGGTTACGCTTTTGGTTACGTTTGAGTTAAGTATCTAAATATTGTAATAGTTTTGAAGTTACTGTTATATAGATTTGGGTAATCCTTACATTGGAATGACCAAGTAGATCTTCAATGCTGTTAAAGGAGGTACCGACTCCATGTAAAATTAACAAACACAAAATTGTTATCACTCTTTAAAAATTAACGTTGATATCCTAAATTTGGAGAAGTGACTTTTCCAGTAGATTTATTGACGTCAAATTCTACCATGTGTGTTTCAGTATCGAAGACGGATACAATATATTTATTACCTTTATCTAAAGTATCGCTTGATTTAACTTTTGGTTCCCAGTCGCTTGTCTCATTATTGAATGATTTAAAATAGCTTAAAGCAAGTGATTCAGCTTTTGATTGCGTCATCTTAGTTGATGTAGATGAACTTGTAGATTTTTCAGTGGTAGTAACGTTATTTTTCTCAGCCTCAATACTAGAAGAGCTTGCGGCAATAGAACTTTCAGCTGCGGTAATTGAAGAACTTGCAGCTGAGATGCTAGATGCTTGAGCAGATGATTCTGATGATGCTTTACTTTCGGAAGTTGCTTTTTTTATGGACTCTTTCTTACTTGATTCCTTTTTAGCTTTTATAATACTAGATGATGCAGCCTCAGAAGATGAAGAATCCTTACTTGTATTCTTGCTATTCCCACATGCAGTTAGTGAAAGTAGTGTGATGGCAGTAATCCCGACTATTGTTATTTTTTTATTCATAACACAAATTCCTCCAAATATTTTTATAGTAAAAAGCGAGCAGTGGGAATTGAACCCACTCGAAGTATCTATACGCCCGTTATCTATTTGTTTAATTTAGTGTACTAGTACCATCCCTATAATTAAGAGTAACACCGGCCTCTACATTAAAAATGTAAGTATTGAATTTAATTGAGGAGCTACCAATAGATTGAGCTTCCATTTGTACGCCACGAGCAAGAAGTTCATCTCCTCTGAATATTGGAGTAACGCGGTATCTAATATAGTTATTAGGATGTTCTTTAAGGTAAGTAGCTATATCCATTTCATGGGCAAGCATTTCAGGTGCATTCAGTTCACGAGTACCCGTAATTAAATTCTTTGGATTATTGTTCTGACCTGATAATTGATAACCAATTAAATGGCTACGATTATATAACCATCCGTTACTAATACGTTTATTTTTCCAGCCAGTAGGGTTCCAAGTTAACCCTTCGCGTTTCGCGGTAGGCATTAAAGATTTACTTAACATTGCATTGGCGGTTCCAGCACGATTCAGAGAATCTAGGTTGCTGTACGCTTCCCAAGTACCTTTACTAGTAGATAGGGTGCTTTCGCTGAAAGTAGGAATATTATTATTAACTTCTATTTCAGATTTATCACTATAGTTTAGAGATGATAAATCAAGTGTCTTAGATTTTTTAGTTGTTTCTTTTTTTGAAGAATCTTTACTATCATATTTAGCTAACTTATTTTTTAATTCTTTGATTTCTTTGTTAAGTTTGTCTAATTTCACTTGTTCTTTATCAACTTTATTATTAATTTCTTCTGCTTGCTTTTTGGCAGTATAGTCGTAAGTAACATGTGAATCAGATTTTGCTAAAACGGTAGTCGTGTTACTGATACCAATAAAAGTGAATGATAAAATTAGAACACGTATTAATAAATGATTAGTTGATTTCATTATTTTTTCGCCTTTCTATATCCAGCATCTTGAGCGGCTTGTTCTGTTTGGAAAGTAATCGCATTTGATTTACTCATTTTATAACCAGTTTGACCGGGAGTATGGTAAATTTTAGAATTAGTATTACCGATGATGGATCCTCCGCCAGTAGTAACAGAATCTGCGTTAGATGAATCCGTAGATGTAGAATTATTTTCTTTTTGAACGCTGTTAAAATGTTCTTGTTCTTTTTTTGCAGCTAGTCTTTGAGAACTTTCAGATTTAGATTTAGCTTTAGATTCACTTTCTTTTTCAGAAGTGGCTTTAGATTCTTTCTCATTTAATTTTTTACTCAATGATTCAGCTTCAGATTCTTTTGAAGAAACTTCTTTTTTTATAGATTCATATTTTGACTCTGCCTTTTTCTTATCGGCAGAGCCAACTTTTGTTACGGTAGTAAGGGGCGATTGTTTTTTAGTTGGTTCGGCCTGACTAGTCATCCCAATGCCTACAAGTGAAATGATCAGTACAGCAGTAGGGTACCAAACCCGTTTCTTGATTTTAGTGTATATATTTGGATTTTTAGTTTTTGTCATAAATCTTTTAACTGTGTAGTAAATAATAAAATATATTGAAATAAAAAAAATAAGTGCAAATAAAACGTTCATAATACGTGTTCCTCCAAAGATTTTTGTAATGTAAAATAAGCAATAAAAATTGTCTCAGTAATAAAAGTTATGTTGGTAATCTTTTTAAGACAGAAAGCTTGATTGGGCGGAACTAGATTCTTTGACACTAGCATTTCTACTTGAAGAAGGTGCAGTGATACCAATTAGAACGAGTAAAATAAATGAGATTAGGAAACTAAATAATATTAATTTTCTTGCATGATTAGTATCCTTTTTGTTAATTTTTGCGATAATAAATTTAATAACATATACCAAAAATGTGATAAAAGTAGTAATAAATAAGAGAGCGAAAAAGATACTCATGTGGAAAATCCTCCAGAAATAATATTTTTAGTGAAATATTGCGTAATTAGATTATGATGGACATACTCTATATCAATACAATTTTACTATTAAACTTTATAATAGTATATGAAAATAATTATTAGATGAACGTTATGAATATGTCACATTGGGATTAACGTTAAGACGTTAGTTTATGGATATGAAAGAAAAATTAGGCTGAAAAAATCTATTGAATCCCGAAAATATAAAGAATTATTTGTATAAAAATAGAGTGGATTTTCCCACTCTATAAAAAGGCTAATTTTTGGAGTCACTACTGTTTAGAACTAAAATAAAATCGGTTTGGATAGCATCGCCTAAAACAAAATCATGTTGGCTATGTTTTGTTAAGCCTTGTTTTTCATAAAAGGAGAGGGCAGGTTTATTATGTTCCCAAACTCCCAACCAAAGTTGATCTTTTTTAAATTCTTTGGCAACCTCTTTAGATTTTTCAAATAGAAGTTGACCTAATCCCATTTTTTTGTGATTTTTGCGAATGTAAATTCGTTGGATTTCTAAGCCGTTCGGAAAGTCATCTTCAGTTTGTGCGTCGTTAATATTTAATTTTAAATATCCAGTTAACTCATCATTAACATGTACGAAGTAAAAGAATGCATTTGGATCATTTAATTCACTCGTTAATTGTGGTAAAGAATAAGCGGTATCCAAAAAATCTTGTAAATCTTTTGGATCGTTATCTGCAGCGAAAGTATCAGTAAAAGTTTCAATGCTAATCTTTTGTAATATTTCTAAGTCATTAATTGTGCAAAGTGTGATAATAGGTGTCATCGCTTTTTCTCCTTATATGTAATCTAAAATACTTATAGTAATAGTAGCCTAAAGCTGAAAAATAAACAAATATTAAAATAATATAGCATAATCCTTGACTCTGAGTGCACTCCAAGTGTTTAACTTAGTATATTAAATAAAAAGGGAGCGATTTAAATGAATACAGTTACATTAAATAATGGAGTGAAAATGCCACAACTAGGTTTTGGCGTGTATCAAATTCCTTTAGAAGAAACTGCAGAGGCAGTTTATCAAGCGATTAAAGTAGGATATCGATTACTAGATACAGCGATTGCCTATGGAAACGAAGTTGAAACTGGGGAAGCTATCCAAAGAGCGATCACTGAAGGATTAGTGACACGAGAAGAGTTGTTTGTCACAACCAAATTATTTATCCAACATGTTGGTGAAGAAAAGGCGATGAAGGCAATTGATGAATCACTAGAAAGAATGCAGTTAGATTATCTAGACTTATTCTTGATTCACCAACCATACGGTGATGTATATGGTGCTTGGCGCGCTTTAGCTACCGCACAATCTGCTGGGAAAATACGTGCTATTGGGGTGTCTAACTTTGATATCGGAAAATTAATAGAATTCTCTCATATGAATGGTGTGGCTAAAGTTCAAGTTAACCAAATAGAAGTGAACCCATGGAATCAACGTTTAACGGATGAAGCCTATCATGAAAAATTAAGCATTCAAATGGAAGCATGGGCACCTTTTGCTGAAGGCCGGTTAGACTTATTTAAAAATGAAACATTGTCAAAAATTGGTAAACAATACGGTAAATCAGTTGGACAAGTTATTCTAAAATGGTTAATGCAACGTGGTATTGTAGCACTTGCTAAATCTGTGAGACCGGAACGAATGGCAGAAAATATCGACATATTTGATTTTGAATTAACAGTGGAAGACATGGCAACTATTACTGCCTTAGACAAACAAGAATCTGCCTTCTTTGATCATAATGATCCAGAAAGAGTTGAACGGTTCATGGAATTATTGTCATAAATTACCTGAAGTAAAGTTATTTTGCCAATGGTAAATAAAATATAAGTATAAGTATATAACGGAAAAGAAGCATTTGGGATAATTTTATCTATTTGAAGTGGAACCCCCTAAGTTGGAGAAAAATCTAACTTAAGGGGTTTTATTGTGTTCTTAGTTGAAATAAAGGAAAAAACTTTAATAGTTAACCAATGAGGTAGTATGGAATAAGATAATCCGTAACTATTTTTTAAGACGCTAAGGTATAATTTCGATATTCTAATATCCTAACTTAACGGCACACTTAGAAAATATAATGTGGTTTGGTGGAATTATTTTGTCAGAGAATAAAACCTTTTCATATAAGGTTTTTGAAGAAGTTATTTTGAGTATGCTGAATGGAGAAATCCGTGTTAACGTTGTAAAAGAAATTGAAATGGCAAAATTTATAATTGAATTATCGGTTTTACTGATTAAAGCTGCTGGTATCGAATAACTAATTCCAATTTTTAGTTTTCATTTTAATAAAGCGTTAATGATATATTTTTTAAAGTTAACGGTTTGTTATATTAATTTTATTACTCTTTTAGTTAATAATATATTAAAAAAACGGTTAAAAAGTGCTTGAATACCTATATGAGTTGAGCAGTGCAAAGTGTATGCAAGAATATCATTTAATGGTAGAATAAGAAAAGTAAGATATCGGTTAAAAATTGTGTGTATATGGATGAGAAAATAAAATAAAACTAACAGGAGATCATGAAAATATGAGTCGTATTCTAATAATTGAAGATGAAAAAAATTTAGCGCGCTTTGTTGAATTAGAATTACAACATGAAGGATTTGAAACTGAGGTTCATTTTGATGGGCGAACGGGTCTAGAAGCTGCTTTAAATGAAGATTGGGATTCAATTCTACTTGATTTAATGTTACCTGAATTAAATGGTCTTGAGGTTTGTCGCCGTGTACGACAAGTTAAAAATACACCAATCATTATGATGACGGCTCGTGATTCAGTTATTGACCGCGTATCTGGCTTAGACCATGGAGCAGATGATTATATTGTTAAACCATTTGCAATCGAAGAATTATTGGCGCGTTTACGTGCATTGTTACGTCGTATTGATATAGAGGGTGAACAAAATGTTGCAAAACAGACAACTGTCACTTACCGTGATTTAACAATTGAAAAAGAAAATCGTGTTGTTCGTCGTGATGAAGAAGTTATTGAGCTAACCAAACGTGAATATGAACTACTTTTAGCTTTAATGGAAAGTGTTAATGTTGTTTTAGCTAGAGATGTTTTATTAGCTAAAGTTTGGGGATATGAATCAGAAGTTGAAACAAACGTTGTGGATGTTTATATTCGTTACTTACGAAATAAAATAGATCGTAGCGGTGAAGAAAGTTATATTCAAACGGTCAGAGGAACAGGGTACGTAATGAGATCATGAGAAAAAAAATAACCCAGCATCCAAAAGAAGTAAGACGTATGTCACTTAAATGGAAATGGGCATTAGGAACGGCAATAGGTGTTTTACTTATATTTGCCGTTTTTTCTGCGCTTATTTTTCAGAGTTTTAGTGGCGTTTTATTAGATAAAGAAAAAAAAGATGTACAAGATACTTTAAGAACGGTGACGCAACAGTTAAGTCGTGAGAATCAAGACTTAACAATTTCAAGTACTGCACAACATTTAAAACCGATAAATGCAGATTCTCGACCAGATAAAGACGAAAATAACTTGTACTCAAATGCAGTAATTGTTAATTTATCAAGAGAAAATATTGCAGTAGGTGTTTATAATTTGAAGCAACAAGAAGTTTTTGCTTCAAGAAATTTAAACGTACCATTTGTTAAAAAAAATAAAATGACGTTTACTAGCCAAACAATTGATGGCGCAAATGGATATGTTGCTAGAAGAGCTATTTATTCATCTAAAACTGGCAAAAAAATCGGGTATGCACAAGTAACTAATGCTTTAGAAAATTACCATAAAATTAGTAATAAATTAATTCTAATTTTTATTGTTTTAATTATTACGGCAACCTTTGGTAGTGCTATATTAGGGTATATCCTGGCATCTTGGTTACTGAGACCGATTGAAGTAGTGAACGAAACTATTGATATTATTAATGAAGGCGAAACACCAATTGGACATGTACGTGTCCCAGATATGCATAGAAATGATGAGTTATCTGATTTGGCGGACTTGTTCAATAGTATGCTAGATAGGATGGAGCGCTACGTTGATCAACAGCAACAATTTGTTGAAGATGTCTCACATGAGTTAAGAACCCCTGTAGCAATAATTCAAGGTCATATGGAATTATTGAACAGGTGGGGTAAAGATGATCCGGCAGTTCTAGCGGAGTCGATTGAAGCATCTTTGCAAGAAATTAATCGTATGAAGAGTTTAGTTCAAGAAATGCTTGATTTATCAAGAGCTGAACAAGTAGAGATGACATTTAAAAATGAGTTAGTTGATGTCCGATTAGTTGTTTTACAAATTTTCAATGATTTTAAAATGATACATCCCGATTTTACGTTTATTTTAGATGAAGATTTTAATGGAGAAAGTTTGGTAAAAATATCGCATAATCACTTAGAACAAGTTTTAATTATTCTAATGGATAATGCCGTTAAATATTCAGAAACAAGAAAAGAAATTCATATTTCAGCATCAAAAGATATGAAAATGGTTCAAATTGCTATTCAAGATTTTGGTGAAGGAATTTCTAAAGATGACTTAAAAAATGTTTTTAATCGCTTCTATCGCGTTGATAAAGCTAGAAGTCGTGATAAAGGCGGTAATGGTCTTGGATTATCAATCGCACAAAAACTCATTATGGGTTATAAAGGAACATTAGTGGTAGAAAGTGTTGAGAAGCGTGGTTCAATATTCAGAATTTCGTTGCCTCTAGCTACTACTAAACCAACCGAAAAGATAAGAAGAGACTAGTGTTGAAATGCAATACAAAAATTTAGACAGTATAATAAAAAAAGCTTACCATTCTTAGAGCAATTCTAAGAATGGTAAGCTTTTTTTAATGGTTAATCTTTATTTGCGGTTTTGTTTACCAGCATTACGATTACGATTATTTTTTGCTACATTTGAAAGATTATCTTCAACATTATCAATTGTTTGTTCCACTGTTTCTTCAACAGCATCAATTGTTGAACGTTCTCTAACAATTGGTGGGTTCTTAGCAAGTTCAGCTTGAATTTCGCGACGAATCTTAGGACGCATTAACATAATTATAAATGTTTGAACACAAGCGAAGAGGCCACCGATGAAGAAGTAGAGACCAATACCTGCTGGCGCACTCATTGTAACAAAGACCATCATAACTGGACTAGCAATTAACATTGTTTGCATTGTTTTCTTTTGTTCTGGCGGAATGCCAATTGTTGAAATGAATCCTTGACCCAAATACACAATGAAACATAGCACAGTAAAGATAATTGATGGTGTACCTAATTTAATGCTAAAGAAGACAGCATCCTTTAATTCTGAAGAATATAAGATTGCAGCGTATAGCGCAGCAAAAATTGGCATTTGAACTAATAATGGTAGGCAGCCAATTCCGCCAGTCATGCTGACGTTGTTATCTTTATAAAGTGCCATCATTTCTTGACTGATAGCTGCTTTTTCTTCTGAACTTTTAGCATTTTTTTGTCGTTCTTGAATGACTTTTAATTGTGGTTGAATCGAACCCATTTTTTCTTGTTGAACGGTCGCTTTTTTCGATTGATTAATCATCATTGGCATAAGTGCCAAGCGAATGACGATTGAGATAACGATAATTGCTAGACCGTAGTTGTTACCTAGATGAGCGGATAACCAGTCAAGCAATCCCTGAGTTGGTTTTGCTAAATAGTCGTAAACCATCCCAAAAGGATTACCATTCTTGTCTCTGCGGACGCATCCCGATAGGAACAGGACAAGCGCCATGAATATTGGGAGCATTGTTAAACGTTTAATCTTTTTCATTAATATATTTTCCCCTCTTAAAGTGACTATATCGATTACTATACTTTAAATATAGGGGGATTTCAATGGGCTATAAATAAATCGTAATTAGTAAATAACGGTAAAGGCAGTCGGCATATAATTAGTTAAGGAGGTTTCTTTATAATCAGTCACCTTACCGGCTGGTGTAGGTGAATTTTTAACTTTTTGAATAAATTTTTCTAATTGGGTATTATCTGAACTACTTGCTTTAATTGTGACGCTGTCATCAAAATTATTTTGTACTGACCCGTAGATGCCTAGATCATCGGCTAATCTCTTCGTCGTATATCTGAAGCCAACACCCTGCACGCGACCAAAAACAGTTATTTGAATAGCACTCATAATGTAATCCCTCCATATTATAAAGTAGATATAGGCATTTATTGCTTTCATTATAACTGGAAAAGATGATAATGACCAACTAATGCTATTTTAAATATGCTATAATTATTTCCAATAGTAAGAGGGGTACATTTATGGAAAAAATTAATTCAACACAGAATGCTAAGATTAAATACTGGAAAAAATTACAAACTAAAAAAGGTCGTAAAAAGGAAAATAAATACCTTTTAGAAGGCTGGCATTTAGTTAAAGAAGCACTCATGGCAAACACAAAAATTGAATATTTGCTTGTTACTAATGATTTTAGATATTTTGATGAAATAGCCGATACGACAATTGAGCAAGTAGAAATCTCATCTGAAGTTAGTTTATATCTTGCTGACACGAGTACGCCACAAGGTATTTACGCGGTAACTGAGATGGAAGAAAATCAACAATTATCAGTTGACCATTTAACTGGTGGCTGGTTAATGCTAGATGGTGTTCAAGATCCAGGAAATATTGGAACAATGGTTAGAACTGCCGATGCTGCCGGTTTAACAGGTGTCATTTTTGGTGAGGGTAGTGCAGATAGTCATCATCCTAAAGTTTTACGTTCGATGCAGGGAAGCCAATTTCATGTTCAATTAGTGGATGCCGATTTAATGGAAGTTACTACCTTATTCAAAGAAAATAATATTGCTATTTATGGTTCTGAATTAAATGAAGATGCACTTAGTTATCGTGAGATTTCTGCTACAGATAATTTTGGTTTAATTATGGGAAATGAAGGTAACGGGATGCGTAATGACCTGTTAAATGAAACGGATGCTAATTTATATATTCCAATTAAAGGTCGTGCTGAATCGTTAAATGTCGCTATTGCTGCAGGTGTACTAATGTTTCATCTTAAAGCTTAATTATGATATTTGGTGAAATTATTACGATTTACTAAAGATAACTGATTGCGCTTGCAATAGGTGCTCAATCAGTTATGATGGAGATAGGAAAAAATATTTTGGGGGCGTACTAGTATATGAAAAAAGATTCGTATCTTGATGATGAATTATATATGAGTTATGTTGGAGACCTTTTGGCAAAACCAGAAGTTCAAAGATTAAGTGAATATACACAACATCATTTTTCTACTCGATTAGAACATTCAATCTCAGTTTCCTATGACAGTTATCGTATCGCTAAAAGATTACATTTAAATGCAAAAGCAACGGCAAGGGCCGGATTATTACATGATTTATTTTACTACGATTGGCGTACAACTAAATTCGATCGCGGTACACATGCTTGGATTCATCCGCGTATCGCTATTAGAAATGCAGAGAAGTTAACGACATTATCTGATTTAGAAAAAGATATCATCATGAAACATATGTGGGGTGCTACTGTTGCACCACCTAAATATCCAGAGGGATATATTGTAACCATGGTTGATAAATATGAAGCAACAAGTGAAGTTTCATCACCGTTAAAAAATAAATCAAAACATAGCTTTCAGCAATTAATTGCAATTTTAAAATAGTTTTAAAAAGGATAGGCCTACAGGCTTATCCTTTTTGTTTTTTCGAAAACGAACCAATTTGTTTACTTTTTGTTAGTTAATGATAAAATATAGTAATAAAGTAACTGAGGAGGGGTTAATTATGCAAGTTGTTCAAGAAAAAACAAATTATGAAATGTGTCCTAAATTTGAAAAAACTTTTTCAATATTAGGTAAAAAATGGAACGGTTTAATTATTAACGTTTTATTGGATGAAGGACCTCAACGATTTAAAGAATTAGCTCAAAAGGTTGATAAATGCAGTGACCGTGTATTAGTTGAACGTTTAAAAGAACTTGAAGATACTAATATTATCTCAAGAGTCGCCATCGGTGAAACTAGTCGTAGTTTTTATGAGCTTACTGAACAAGGAAAAGACATGAAAAATATGATGGATAGCGTCCATACATGGTCAGAAAAGTGGTATACACTTAAAGATTGCGAGTAAGACTTGACGATAGGCTTTGATACCTTTAAACTATGAATATAGAATAAAGGCTTAGACAGAAAATAGTAGATATTTTTCTTGGATTTAAAGGGATGGTTAGCTAGACTGAAACTAACCAATAAATAAAATATTGAATTCACTTCTAGAGCTGTTAATTAATGTAGGCTAACTTAAATCATGCAATTAACCGGTTAATGGCCGTTATCATTTTGAGTGTTTGGGAATTTGTATTCTCAAAAACAAGGGTGGTACCGCGAGACCTCGTCCCTTTTTAGGACGGGGTCTTTTTGTGTCTAAAATCTATCAAAACAACTAATAAAGGAGTCGATATTAATGGATTTAAAAGAGAAATTACTTGAGTTACAAGAAAAAGGCTTGAAACAAATTCGTGAATCAGAGGATCTAAAACAAATTAATGCTATTCGTGTTAATTTACTTGGAAAAAAAGGACCAATCACAGAAGTTTTAAGAGGTATGAAGGAATTATCAGCCGAAGAACGACCTAAAATTGGTAGCTTTTCTAATACCATTAAAAATGAGTTAGCTGAAGCTATTCGTGTGAAAAATGAAGAACTTGAAATTAAAATGACTGCTAAAAAGTTGGAAAAAGAAAAAATCGATGTAACGCTACCAGGTGCCCAAATTCAATTAGGGCAGCCACATGTTATTATGCAAGTGATTGAAGAATTGGAAGAGCTCTTTTTGGGTATGGGGTATCAAGTTGTTTCAGGTCCAGAAATAGAAGAAGACCATTACAATTTTGAAATGTTGAACTTACCTGCGGATCATCCCGCTCGTGATATGCAAGATACATTTTATATTACAAAAGAATTATTAATGAGAACACAAACATCACCCGTTCAAGCAAGGACAATGGAAACACATGATTTTTCAAAAGGACCATTAAAAATGGTTTCACCTGGTAAAGTTTATCGACGTGATACAGATGATGCAACGCATTCACATCAATTTCACCAGTTCGAAGGGTTAGTAATCGACAAACATATTACGATGGCAGACTTAAAGGGAACGATTGAACTGATTGCTAAAACAATTTTTGGAGAAGAACAAGAAATTCGGTTACGACCAAGTTACTTCCCATTTACGGAACCGTCAGTTGAAGTCGATGTGACCTGTTTTAAATGTGCGGGTAAAGGGTGCTCAATCTGTAAATACACAGGCTGGTTAGAAGTTTTAGGCGCTGGAATGGTACATCCTAATGTATTAAGAATGGCCGGTGTCGACCCTGAAGTATACGGTGGTTTTGCCTTTGGTTTAGGACCAGATCGTTTTGCGATGCTTAAATATAGTATCGACGATATTCGTCATTTTTATTTAAACGATAATCGATTCCTGTCACAATTTACGAAAAGAGGTTAGAGATAATGAAAGTATCTAAAAATTGGTTGAATGAATATTTAACATTAGAAATTGAACCTGAAATTATTGCTGAAAAAATAGCTCGTACAGCCGTTGAAATTGATAGCGTTGAACGTCCTTCTGAAGGACTTAAAAAAATTGTTGTTGGATATGTTGATAGTTTGGTACCACATCCAGACTCTGATCATTTAAATATCTGCCAAGTTGATGTTGGTGAAGGATCTCTTAGTCAAATCGTTTGTGGCGCACCTAATATTGCCGCAGGGCAAAAAGTTATTGTTGCATTACCCAATTCTAGAATTGCTGATAATGTTAAAATCAAACGTGGTAAAATGCGCGGACAAGCTTCTGAAGGTATGATTTGTGCATTACAAGAAATTGGATTTTCAGATAGTGTCGTGCCTAAAGAATTTGTAGAAGGTATCTACGTAATGCCAGAAAATGCAATTCCTGGTGAATCAGTCTTTGATTACTTAGGTATGAATGATGACATTATTGATATTGATGTGACACCAAATCGTGCTGATATGTTAAGTATGCGTGGGGTAGCACATGAACTATCTGCTGACTATGATGTTCCGGCAACATTTAAGCATCCAGAATTGAAAGAAACATCTACTGAAAAAATTGAAGATTACATTTCTTTATCGTTGCCTGATAAAACGTTAGCACCCACATATTCGATGCGCGTGATTAAAGATTTAACAATTAAAGCAAGTCCAATGTGGTTACAAATTCGTCTTTGGAACGCAGGCGTTAGACCTATTAATAATGTCGTTGATGTGACCAATTATATATTGATGGATTATGGTCAACCATTACATGCCTTTGATTATAATAAATTGGGAAGTAAAGATATTTTAGTAAGAACAGCTATTGCTGGCGAAAAGATTACAACACTAGATAGCGAAGAACGTGAATTAAAAGAAAAAGATATTGTGATTACAAATGGTAAAACACCGATTGCTATTGCTGGGACAATGGGTGGCGAATCAACACAAATAACCGACGAAACTGTGACAGTTGCGATTGAATCTGCAGTATTTAACAATTCAATGGTTAGAAAAACAGCACGCACACATGGTATTCATAGTGAAGCCTCAATGCGATTTGAACGTGGTATTAACGTTGAAACAGTACAAGAAGCACTTGATGCAGCAGCAGAGTTAATCGCTAATTTAGGTGATGGAACAGTTGTGTCGGGTACGGCAAGTGCAAGTAAGCTAGAAGCAGAGTCAACTTTTGTTGATACAACGGTGGCACATATTAATGGTGTACTTGGGACTGAATTATCAGAATCTGAAATCACTAAATTATTTAAACAATTAGGATTTACGGTTGTAAATCGCGATGGTACTTTAAATGTTGAAGTTCCTGCAAGACGTTGGGATATTAGTATTGAAGCAGATTTAGTAGAAGAAATCGCGCGTATTTATGGATACGATAATATTCCTTCTACACTACCAACTGGCAAAATGACTCCTGGTAAATATACTTATAAACAAAAAATGATTAAACAGGCGCGTCATATTTTGGAATCAGCTGGGTTATCTGAAGTTATTAGTTATGGATTAACAACGGAAGAAAAAGCTGGTAAATTTATTTTTGAAGAAAAAGATGTTTTTACGACAAATTTAATGTTCCCAATGAGCTCAGAACGAACAACAACAAGAATGAACTTAATCAGCGGGTTATTAGATGATTTAGCGTACAATGAAGCACGAAAATCTGACAATCTTGCTTTCTATGAACAAGGAAGAGTCTTTTTCCGCAGTGAGGGCGAAGAGCGACCTACTGAAATTGAACATATTGCAGGTGCAATGACAGGATTATTTAAACTTGCAAATTGGCAAAATGAAAAACAACCTGTTGATTTCTTCATGATTAAAGGTGTTGTTGAACAATTATTAACACAATTAGAATTAGTTGATGATGTTACTTATGTATCTTCTGAAAGTCATGAAGATATGCATCCAGGACGAACAGCTGATATCTATTTAAAAGATGAATTAATTGGTTTTGTCGGCCAAGTACATCCTAATTCAGCTAAAGAATTTAATTTAAAGGAAACATACGTTTTCGAATTAGATCTTCAAAAATTAGTTGATGCGAAAAAAGCAGACCGATTATTTGCGCCTATTTCTAAATTCCCATCAGTTACTCGTGATGTGGCCCTCCTAGTTGCTAATGATATAGCTAACAGTGAGATTGAAGCGTTAATTAAAAAACAAGGTGGAAAGTCTTTAATTGATGTTCATTTATTTGATCTTTATCAAGGATCTCATATTGAAAATGGCATGAAATCCCTTGCTTATACGTTAACTTATCAAGATATTACAAAAACTTTGGTTGAAGAAGATGTCACAAATGATTTTAACCGTGTTATCGAAGCTTTAAAAGAGACGCTTAGGGCTGATATTCGATAATTTAGGACGCAGCTTAATAATACTTATTATTAAGCGTGAGGAGGTTAAACAATGAAAAAAGATGATACATCTCCAGAATTACCGCCAGAGAATAATAAAAACCAGGCTAAGAAAATTATTGCAGGGGTCATTGCATTATTATGTATATTACTACTGACAATATTGTTTATGACCTATAGATATATCAAGGCATCTTTAGATCCACTAGATAAAAATAATAATAAAATTGAACAAGTTTATATTCCAATTGGATCAAGTACAAAACAAATTGGAACAATTTTAGAAAAAAATAAAATTATTAAAAGTGGTACGGTGTATACGTACTATGTCAAGCAAAAAAAGGTGTCACAATTTAAGGGCGGCTACTATCAACTTAAGGCATCTATGAGTTTGGATAAAATTGCTTGGACACTTCAACAAGGTGGAAGTAGTGAGCCTATACAAAATAAATTAGCGAAAGTATTAGTTGGTGAGGGAACAACAATTAACCAAATCGGTAAATCCATTTCAAAAGAAACAAATTTTTCATATAATGATTTTATTAAATTAATGAAAAATAAAACTTTTTTGGATTACTTAGATAAAAAATATCCAGATCTTTTAGATACCACTATGGCATCTAAAAACGTGAGATATCCTTTAGAAGGTTATTTGTTCCCAGCTACGTATACTGTTTATAAAAAAACAACGTTAAAAAATCTTGTTGAGCAAATGATTGTTAAAGCAAATGATGAATTATCGCCTTATTATGCAACAATAAAAAAACAAAAATTAACAGTACAAGAGGTCATTTCTCTCGCTTCATTAGTTGAAAAAGAGACGGAAAACCATAAAGATCGTCAAAAAATTGCCGGTGTTTATTTCAATCGAATTGCATCAGAAATAACGTTACAATCAAAAATATCAGTTAGTTATGCGCTAAATATACCGCAAAAAGATTTAACGTCAGCTGATTATTACGTGGATAAACCATATAATTTGTACGTTTATAAAGGATATGGACCTGGTCCATTTAACAATGCTAGTTTAGATTCTATCCAGGCTGTTTTGACACCATTGGACAGAAAGAAAGGTAATTTCTATTTTATTTTCAATTCAAATTCTAAAAAAATAGAATATTCTAAAACGTATGAATATTACCAAGCATTTTCACCTATGACACAGGCTGATAATGATTATGTTCAATAATCCACGCAACCGGTTTACAATCACAAAATTAAATGTTAACCTGATAGGCATATTGAACTTATTAATTTTAAGAGGAGTAAGTGATGGCAGAAGATAAAGTATATCCAATGACCGTAGACGGTAAAGTTAAACTTGAAGAAGAACTTGAAACATTAAAAACAAAAACGCGTGCAGAAATTATTAATCGTATTAAGATTGCACGTAGTTATGGCGATTTATCAGAAAATTCAGAATATGAATCAGCTAAAGATGAACAAAGTTTTGTTGAAGGCCGAGTTAAAACAATTGAACATATGCTCCATTATGCAGAAATTATTGATAACGCTGGTGTAGATGCTGACGAAGTTTCTGTTGGTAAAACAGTTTCATTTATGGAACCTGGTGAAGAGGAAGAAACATACACGATTGTTGGTGCGGCAGAAGCTGACCCAATGTCTGGTAAAATTTCAAATGAATCACCAATCGCTAAAGGATTAGTTGGCCATAAATTAAATGAAACAGTAACAATTGAAACACCAAATGGTAATTTTGAAGTCAAAATTACCGATGTTAAAGATAATTTATAAAAGCTAAATATAAAAGATTAAGTTGCAAATCATTTGTTACTTAGTCTTTTTTTATTAAATTAAGTAGGTGAGATAAGTTGAAAAAGAATTTTGCAATAATCGGTTTAGGTCGATTTGGTGCGAGTGTTTGCGAAACGTTGATTGAGTATGGGCAAGAAGTTTTAGTTATTGATAGGGATGAAGCTCGTGTAAATGATTATATGGATATTGCAACACATGCTGTTGTTGCCGATGCACAAGATGATGAAGCTTTAAAATCAATCGGTATTCGTAATTTTGATCATGTGATTGTCGCAATTGGTGAAGATATTCAAGCAAGTATCTTAGTCACATTGATGGTTAAAGAATTAGGTGTTCCTGTCGTAACGGCTAAAGCATTGAATAAATATCACGCTCGTGTACTCCAAAAGGTTGGGGCAGATCATATTGTTCATCCTGAACGAGATATGGGAATCAAGTTGGGTAGGGCATTAAGTTCTAATCATTTGTTAGATTACTTAGATTTAGATGATGATTACCGATTGGCAGAAATTGATATGACAGATCCGAGATATGTTAATAAGACATTAGATGAATTAAATTTCAGATCAACATTTAATTTAAATGTAATCAGTATTAGACGTGGTAAAGAAATGATTATTTCACCATTAGCAGATCAAATTATTTTACCAAATGATCAGGTACTGATTATTGGTGAAACAAAAGCTGTCACAGAATTTGATGAAAAAATGAACAAGACTAAATAAAAGGACAAGATTGCATATTGCAATCTTGTCCTTTTGTATTATACAAAAACTATTTAATCAATCTTTTTGTGTGAACGATAATTGGCTTAATAAGTATCAAGAGAATAGCCAAAATTGAGACGATCAAACCAATACCCATGTATGGTGGCCAATAGATAAGTTTAACGGTATGATTTCCCTTAGCAACTTTAAAGCTGAGAAAAGTATTCAATGATTTATTAGTTGCTACGGATTTACCATCAACTTTAACATGCCAACCTTTACTGTATGGAATCGTTGTAAAGACGACTTGATGATTACGTTTAACTGATATTGAACCTGTGATTGAATGTTGATTGTATTTTGTAACGTTTAATTCACTAGATTTTAGTTGCTTAATTTGGGATTTAAATGAATTAACATTCATTTGATAAAGCGTAAAGTTTTCTAAGAAAAGGGTTCTTTTCTTTAATTTAGCTGTCAGAACTATTTTTTTACCTTTATTATTGGATGCAATATTAACAACAACTGTATTTCGATACGTTTTATATTGTTTTAATTCGTGACCATTTAATTTAAATAAAACATTATCAGTACTTAATCCTGAACCTAAGGTTAAATAATAAGCATCGTTTGTTGTTGGTGTGTATGTGAAAGTGACTAGTCCAGATTTATTTAGTTTCGTTTTTGTTAGAATAGAATTTGTTAAATTAATTTGTGAACCAACGTTATCAAAATTGACAGTATTAAAATTAATTGGTGTAAATAAAGCATCGTTATTAATACCGGTTAGAGCAGATAACCAATCAGACTGATATCTTAATGGGTTAGTTGTTTTATTCTTGTTTGTCAATATAGTATCATTTGCTGCATAGCCAATTGATAAAGCATACGGATTTTTAACCGTTTCAGTTAACGAGTTATTTGAGACAGGTCTATAGTAAGCTGTATCAGGTTTTTCAGTTAGTGGTGTCAATGTTTCTAACTGTGTGTCCAATGCCTTAGAAGTCCGTAATTGTTTTGGTGTAAAAACGTACTTCATATTTAATAGGGCATCTGTTACCAAGGTACCATTTGAGTAAGTGACATAATTATCACCATCAGGTTGTCCTATCTTACCGTAAAAAGTTGGGATTGATTTTGAAAAAGCAGAACTAAAATGGGAACCGCTGAAAAAATCAGCTGACATGGCATCATTTTTAGTCCGACTGTATGTTTGTGCGACACGATAGAAAGAATTATCAATTTTTTTTAACGATTTACTTTCAGTTGCTAGGGCAGTCGTTGACACGTCGTATTCACTTGTAGATAAATAACTAATGTTATCTAATGAATAAACAGCGTTACATGACATCTCAGCTATTACACTTGCAAATAACAACCATTTGAATGAAGGTGATGCATGATCTTGGAACTGAATTAAAATTAACGTTAAAAGAATAAATAAAATTGATAGGAATAAAGTTTCATCAGATAAATAACTATAAGATTCTTTTGATATAAATAAGTACGTAAACATTCCGATGAATAAAAGACCTACAATACTCAATTTCCAGAATTTTATAGGATTAAAGTACTCAAATTGTTGAGCAGCTAAAAGGATAATCCAAAAGCAAAATACAAATGAAAAACGATAAGGATACCAAACTGGAAATTGCATTCCGTGCCATAGTAAATCTAAAGGTTCAAAGCACATCGATAGGATCAAGAAACTTGTGATTAAAAAAGAGACAACCCGTTCTTTAATTGAAAAACGGTTATTCATGAAATATAAGATAAAACCAATTAAAGCCAAACTCCCTACAAAAATATTAGGGAAACCAGAAGGCATTTGATCAAAATTGAATGAACCAATCACAAATTTTGAAAGCATCGCTAAAGGATTATATTCAATTTTTGCTTTAATAGATTCTTCCGTGTATTCTCCCTTACTTGAAAGCAATGAGAATAGAGTTGGAAAGAGGATAATTGCTGAAATTGCTACAGAAACTAGAGATTTATAGATGAAAATCCATGATTTTTTAAAAAATTGTTTAACTGATAGAGATACACGACTTGTTGTATATAAGAAATATAAAATCATAAAAAGACAGACCATATAACCCATATAATAGTTAACGATTAAAAGTAACGCAAGCCACCAAGTATAAGCCCAACTTTTTGAATTCAACTGTAATTTTTCAAAGCCTAAAATAACTAAAGGTAATAGAATAACAGCGTCTAACCATAATAAATTAAGTTGGTTAGCAATCGTCCAACCCATTAGCGCATACGCTGTGGCAAATAATGGGATATAAAGTGAAGTCATTCTTGTTGTTTTCTTTAATAATAAACCGAACGTAAGGCCTGATAAGGCATATTTTAAAAGGGTGACTACCATAACACCCGCTAAAATTGATTTTCCTGGAAATACTAAGAAAATAAGATTAAAAGGACTCATTAAGTAGTATGCCCACTCACCTAACATATCACCACCAATTGCTTGTGAAAATGAATAGAAAAAACTAGTAGGATGATGGAGAAGTGTGGCTCTAAAATAAGAGAAAAAATCAATATATTGCTGACCTAAATCAACAGTTAATAGAGAACTATTCCCAAAAGGATACATTTTGCGGCCAATAAAGTAACAAAGCATAATGAATAAAGGAATAAGGAAACTTAGAAGGAGTACATGATTCTTTTTAAGATAATTTTTAAGCTTAACCATTTTAAAACCTCTCTGACTATTAATGTATGGTAATAAGAATAGCATATTTGGGACTTTACCGCATAAATCAGCAGCAGATAAAAATATATTTAATCTGATTATTAAAGTTTTTATTATAATATAAATTGTTAGCCTGTTTATTGGGCCAATGAATCTTAAAAATGTGGTAATATGGTAAATGATATATTTATACGAATTAAAAGACTAATAATGATACAGTGAGAGGTAATTAAACGTGAAACTTCCAAAAACAAAACAAGGTCGAAGCAAACAAAATAAATCACATATTCCATTTAGATTAAATTTCCTGTTTTTTATTGTTTTCCTACTTTTTGCAGCATTACTGGCGCAGTTAGCCTATTTACAAATTTTAAACGGAGCTTCATTTGAAGCGACAGTTAATAGTACGGATACGACAACAGAAACTAAGAATGTACAGCGTGGGATGGTTTATGACTCAACAGGTAAGGTTCTAGTTGGTAATAATTCTTCTCGAGCAATTACTTATACAAAAGGATCAGGTATCCTATCGCCTGATTTATATAAGATAGCTAATAACTTAGTAACCTATGTCAGTATTGATACGAGTAAATTAACAGACCGCAATGCTGCTGATTACTACTTAGCGGATAAGGGGCATTTAAAAGCTGTCACTGCTGCTGTAAAAAAAGAAAAAAATTTAACATCTGCTGAGTTAAACAAATTATCAACTACTGATTTTAATACATTGACAGTAGCATATGCTGTTAAAAATAACATTGATTCATTAACTGATGAAGAAAAAGAAGCTGCTACTGTTTTTGGGAAAATGACGGGTGCTTATTCATTATCAACTGTTTACTTAAAAACCTCTGATGTTTCCGATAAGGAGATGGCTGAAGTAGGTGAACATTTATCAGGGATGAATGGGATTAAAATAGGAACTAACTGGTCACGAAGTTACCCAAATGGTAAAAGTATGAACAGTATCATCGGAAATGTCACTAGTGAAGCTACTGGGCTACCTAGTGATAGCGTGGAAACGTTAATGACTGAAGGTTATTCACGAAATGATAGTGTTGGTCAGAGTTATTTAGAAAAACAATATGAAGATGTTTTAAAAGGAACAAAGTCACAAACTAAGGTTGAAGTGGCTAATAGTAAAATAGTAAAACAAGTACAAGAATATAGTGGTAAAAAAGGTGATAATCTCGTCTTAAATATTAACGCTAAATTCCAAGCTCAAGTTCAAAAGATTATGAACGATAGTGTGAAATCAATTGCTGGAAGCAATCCTTATAATCCAGGGGCCTACGCAGTTGTCATGAACCCAAATACAGGTGCCGTTTATGCAATGGCCGGTGTTAATCGAAATATTAAAACAGGTAAGATTACGGATGATGCTTTAGGGTCGATTAATCAAGTATTTACCATGGGTTCTGTTGTAAAAGGTGCTACGGTTATGGGAGCTATGATGGATGGGGCAATTACACCAACTAGCAATACCATAACTGATGAACCTATTAAGCTTGCTGGGACAGCTCCTAAGTCATCATGGTTTAATACATCTGGTTCAGCTAACGTTGCGTTAACAGCTTCTGATGCATTAATGGTTTCTTCTAACTCGTACATGATGCAGTTAGCAATGAGAGAAGGCGGATTCAAATATTCAAGTGGTTCTTCACTGGATATGTCGAATTCAATTTTCCCCAAAATGCGTGGTTACTTTAATCAATTCGGACTTGGTATCAAAACAGGTGTTGATTTACCTGGTGAGTCAACTGGTTTTGAGGGTGTAGCTAACCAAACAAATATTGGTAAAGCACTTGATTTATCTTTCGGAAATTATGATTCATATACAACTATTCAATTAGCGCAATACATGTCAACGATGGCTAATGGTGGTACAAGATTACAACCACAAATTGTAAAAGCGATTCGTTCAACAAATGAGGATGGTTCTTTAGGTTCTGTTCAAACTGAAATGACACCTAATATTTTAAGTACAGTTAACGCAACAAAATCAGAATTTGATGTTGTTCAATCAGGATTTTATAAGGTTGTTCATGGATCAAGTTCATTGAGAACTGGGAATGCGATGAGTGATGTAACACCATCAATTTCAGCTAAAACAGGTACTGCTCAAACATTCTATGGAACATCTGAAACTGAAGCACTTAGTTTGGCTTCATATGCACCTTCTAACAAGCCTAAAGTGGTCGTTGCACTCGTTTTCCCTGGAATGGCTAATAATACAGGTAGTGCTGTGAATGGTCAGGCAGCAGTTTCAATTTATTCAGCATTTTGGAAAACTGTTGAATCTGATAAATAATATTAAGGAAATAAGTCATCTAATACCTGATTTTATTGCTGTAAAGTAAATTTCCTTAACAAATAAAAAAAAACACTAGCGTTTACTTATTAATAATGATATTATATAAGACGTTAAAGACTAATTGTCTTATGAAATTATGAAGAAATATATGGAGGGTTGCAACCATGCGTGTACACATTACATTAGAATGTACGGAATGTCATGAACGGACATACCTATCAAGTAAAAACAAACGTAATAATCCAGATCGTGTTGAGCTTAATAAATTTTGCCCACGTGATCGTAAGGTTACTTTACATCGCGAAACAAAATAACAACGGGAATTTTCCTGTTGTTTTTTTGTTTTAAATAACTTTTATACTAGTTGAAATAAAATCTTGTAAACGTTATTTTGTAAATTTTTATATGAAATAAGGAGCTATCTATGAATTTGGCAAAATACAAAAATACACCATTTATGACGTACTTTTTTATTGGATTATCAGCAATTGTTTTCATCGCAATGACACTTGCTGGTGGTAGTCAAGACACAAATGTATTAATTGAATTTGGCGCTAAATATAATCCACTGATCATGGACGGCGAGTGGTGGCGATTATTTAATCCCATATTTTTACATATTGGATTTGAACATATTGTCCTTAATATGGTTACATTGTATTTTATTGGTATCCAAATTGAGATGTTATTTGGTCATTGGCGTTTTACAGGCATTTATTTGCTTGCTGGAATTGCTGGCAATATTGCAAGTTTCACGTTCAGTCCAGATACTATTTCGGCAGGCGCTAGTGGTGCTATTTTTGGTTTATTTGGGGCATTCCTAATGTTAGGTGATAATTTTAGAAAAAGTGCCTATTTTAGACAAATGTCGCAGCAATTTTTACTATTCATTGTGTTAAATCTTGCGTTTGGGTTTATGTCGTCAAGTACAGATAATGCAGCTCATATTGGCGGTATTTTATCTGGATTCTTAATCGCAACGACTGTAGGCGCACCAAGATTGGCACGAATCAGTCATATTAAACAGATAGCTGCATTCGTTATTTTAATTATTATCAATTTAATTCTGATTAAAATTGGAATTTCTAATAGTATCTAGTTTAAGGTGGTGACCGTTAATTGAAAAATTTGTATGATGTCCAACAACTATTGAAACAATTTGGTGTGTACGTTTATGTTGGTAAACGTATGTGGGATATTGAATTAATGGCATTGGAATTAGATAATTTACATCGATCAGGAGTGATTGATGACAAAATCTATGCTAGAGCTAAAATTGTACTATCTCATGAACATCGAGTTGAAGAACAAAATAATTGAGAGTGTAAGTGGAGGAATTTGAATAATGGTAATTGAAAAAAAATTAATTGGTGTCGACTTAGGTGGCACAACAGTTAAATTCGCTATTTTAACTGAAACAGGCGATATTCAACAAAAATGGAGTATTGAAACAAACGTTCTTGATGAAGGCTCACATATTGTGCCAGATATCATTGCTTCAATTAATCACCATATCAGACTATTTGATATGACTGCTGATCAATTCGTTGGAATTGGTATGGGCTCACCAGGTACAGTAAATCGTGCAGATGGAACTGTTATTGGTGCATATAATTTGAACTGGAAAACATTGCAAAATGTTCAAGCAGATATTGAATCCGGTACACAAATTCCATTTGCTATTGATAATGACGCCAACGTTGCTGCTTTAGGTGAACGTTGGAAAGGCGCTGGCGAAAATGATGATGAAGTTGCCTTCATCACGCTTGGAACTGGTGTTGGTGGCGGTATTATCGCTAACGGTGCATTATTACATGGTGTTGCTGGTGCTGGTGGCGAAGTTGGACATATTACAGTTGAACCTAATGGCTACATGTGTACTTGTGGTAAGCATGGTTGTTTAGAACAATATGCTTCAGCTACTGGTGTTGTACGTGTAGCTCGTGATATGGCTGAAGAGTTTGCTGGCCAATCAAAATTAAAAGAAATGTTAGATGACGGACAAGAAATTACATCTAAATTAGTTTTTGATTTAGCTAAAGAGAATGATGTTTTAGGTAAAATGGTCGTTGATAAGGTATCGTATTATCTTGGACTAGCTTGTGGTAACTTAGGTAATATGTTAAATCCAGCATATATTGTTATCGGTGGCGGTGTTTCTGCTGCTGGAACGTTCCTATTAGATCAAGTTACTAAATACTTTAAACAATTTTCATTCCCAACAGTTCGTTCATCAACATCATTAAAATTAGCACAATTAGGAAATGAAGCTGGCGTTATTGGTGCCGCTTCACTTGCTCGTCAGTTTATTAAATAATAATTGAGGGGAGAACTAGTATGATTTTAGGAGCAGTAAAGGTTAGTTTAATAATTAATATCATTTTGATTATTATTTTAGTTGGGTTAGCTGGTAACCAATTTTATCTTTGGTATATGGGTCGCCGTGCAGCTAAATTAGTAACAAATGAAGAATTTAATGAAGGTATGCGTAAGGCGCAAGTTGTTGATTTACGTGAAAAAAGTGAATTTGATGCTTCTCATATTATGGGAGCAAGAAATATTCCCTATTCTCAATTTAAAACAGCGATTGGTGGTTTAAGAAAAGATTTACCTCTTTACTTATATGACCAAGGTAAATCGATTAGTACTCGAGCAGCCTATAAATTACACAAACAAGGCTATACAGATATTACTATTTTGAAAACAGGTTTTTCAAAATGGGATGGTAGAACAAAAAAACGCTAAAAAGAAAAAGCATTGAGGAATGAAAATTCTTCAATGCTTTTATTAGTTTATGAATGGTGTGATGAACGGCTCTTACGTGTTGCACGTTTACGGTTTTCTTCAATCATTTGTTCTTTTTCTTCGATGGGTGCAACAACAGTTTTTTTAAAGGCAAAGACGCTACCAACTAATGCGCCTACAGTTGCAGCAGTTCCGACTAAGAAACCTTTTGAAAAGTTTTTCATTATGTAGACCTCCTTATTCATTTGACATCTTTATTATGACTTATTCAATCTAAAATTGCCACTAAAAGCACCGCTATTTTACGATTAATGATATAATAATTTTTGAAAGTTAGGGGTGACTTGTATATGCAGACCAAAATTTATGCGCATCGCGGAAGTAAGGGAACCAGACCAGAAAATACGTTAGTTAGTTTTCAGGCCGCAATAGATGCAGGAGCCGACGGCATTGAGACTGATGTTCAGTTGTCTAAAGATGGTGAACTAATCATTATGCATGATGAAAAAATTGATAGGACCACAAATTTAACAGGTAAGGTAGTAAATCTGACACTAGCGGAATTAAAAAAAGCAGATGCAGGAATTAAATTCAGTTCTGACTATCAAGGTGAACAAATTCCAACATTAAAAGAAGTAATTGAGTTGTTAAAAGATAACAACTTTAAAGGCACTTTTAATTTAGAATTAAAAACGAATCATATAGAATACCAAGGTATAGAAGAACTTGTAAATAAACAAATGGAACAATTACCATCAGATATTCATCTTTTGTATTCTAGTTTTAATCCAAACTCAATTCGTAGAATGCAAAAAATTAATCCTGATGCAGAATTCGCGAGTTTATTCCAATTTAAAATTAAAGAGTCGCGTCAATTGGCTAAGCATCATTTAATCACTAGCTTACACCCTGATGTGACCTGGCTGAGAGAACGACATGGCTTATTTTGGCCAAAGCTACTGATTCGCCCTTGGACAGTTAATTCAGTTAAGGATATGACTTATTGTTTTAAAAAGAAATATGATGCCATTTTTACAGATTTTCCTGCAAAAGCAATAGAAGTACGAAAAGATATTCAAGGAGATTAGAAATGACGCAAAAAGTATTGTTAATTGTTGGGCCAACTGCAGTTGGTAAAACTGATTTATCGATAAAATTAGCAAAAAAATTTAATGGTGAGATTATTTCAGGCGATTCTATGCAAGTTTACCGGAAATTAGATATAGGGACGGCTAAAATTACAGAAGATGAGATGGATGGAATTCCACATTATTTAATTAATCACAAGAATAGTGATGAACGTTATTCAGTCGCTGATTTTACAGTCGAAAGTCGCGCAGCAATTAGTGATATTGCCTCTAGAGGGAAATTACCAATAATTGTTGGTGGGACCGGATTTTATTTACAGGCATTACTTGATAATTTTCAATTGGGAACAGATAATGACGACGATTTAAATTTAAGAAAAGAATTACAAGAACGTAGTGAAAAAATCGGTCCTGAGGCACTTTGGCAAGAATTAGAAAGCTTAGATCCAAATGCAGCATTAAAAATTCCAGTTAATAATACGCTACGAGTAATCAGGGCATTAGAGGTTATTAAAAAATCAAATCAATTGTTTTCGGCGCAAGCGGATCAAAAAACGGATGAGTTTAACCCCTTTATTATTGGGTTATCGACTGATAGGTCAGTGCTATATGATCGGATTAATCGTCGAGTTGACCTTATGATTGGTTCCGGGCTGATTGATGAAGCAAAATGGCTTTTTAACCAAAAAACCAATGATTTACCAGCTAGTAAAGGTATTGGATATAAAGAGCTATATGCTTATTTTGAAGAAAAACAATCACTTGATGAAGCGACAGAGTTAATAAAACGCAACTCAAGGCGTTACGCAAAACGACAATTAACTTGGTTTAGAAATAAAATGGCAGTTAACTGGTTTGATTTAATCGAGCATCCGGAACAACTAAGTAAAATAGAAATACAAATAGTGGATTGGTTAAAAGGACAAAAGTCATAAGGAGAAGAATATATGCAAAAATGGATAGATAATTTATCACAGGAGTTAGCAAATGTTGTAGGAGAAGTTGATACTCAAATTGAACCAAGACTAAAAGAAATTGATGAACAGGTTTTGTTTAACCAACAAAAAGTCTTGGAAGCTTTTAAGAAAAATAATGTTTCTGAAACATATTTTGCCGGATCAACAGGATATGGATACGACGATATCGGCCGCGATGGACTTGATCGTATCTATGCAGATGTTTTCAAAACAGAAGCGGCAATGGTGAGACCACAAATTGTTTCAGGAACGCATTCAATTTCAACAGCCCTTTTTGGTATGTTACGACCAGGGGACGATTTATTATATATTACTGGGATGCCATACGATACGATTCAGGAAGTTATTGGTATTTCTGGAACGGGTATTGGTTCAATGAAAGAATATGGTATCGGGTTTGATTACGTCCCATTAACGGCTGACAATCATATGGATTCTAATGGTTTAAAAGAAAAGTTAACGGATAAGGTTAAAGTTGTTGCAATCCAACGTTCTCGTGGGTATGCAACTAGAGATAGTTTTATGGTATCTGAAATTGCTGAGATGATTAAAGAAGTTCGTAAAATTTCAAAAGATGTGATTATTTTTATCGATAACTGCTATGGTGAATTTTCTGAAACAATTGAACCAACAGAGGTAGGTGCTGATATCATGTCAGGGTCACTAATTAAAAATGCTGGTGGTGGTTTAGCTAAAACGGGTGGTTACATCGTTGGACGTGCTGATTTAATTGAAAAAGCTGGTTACCGCCTAACAACACCTGGTACTGGTAATGAAGAGGGCGCCACCTTAAATGTTATGAGAGATTTTATTCAAGGGTTCTTTTTAGCACCTCATGTAACAGGTGAGGCAATTAAAGGTGCTATCTATACGAGTGCATTACTTGAAAAAATGGGATTAGATGTGTCACCAAAATGGGATGCACCAAGAACTGATCTCATTCAAACGGTTAACTTTGGTAAACCAGAACCAATGGTTAAGTTTGCTCAAGCTATCCAACGTGAATCTCCCGTTGATGCATATGTTGAACCAAAACCAAGTGATATGGCTGGTTATGAAGATAAAGTTATTATGGCTGCGGGTACTTTTGTTGAAGGTGCTAGTGTCGAATTGTCAGCTGATGGTCCAATAAGAGAACCTTATACGCTTTATGTTCAGGGTGGGTTAACGTATGCGCATGTTAAGTTAGCAGTTACAGCTGCAGTTGAAAAAACATTCTATTGAACAATCGACTGTAAGCTATGTTATAAAATCTAACATTGTACGTTGACAGTCATTTATTTCCTTGTTACTATAAGGATGTAATTAAAAAGGAGGCTTGTTTATGAAAGAGAAGGAACTCAGACGATCATTAGCGGTATTACCAATTGGAACGGTAATGAAATTAACGGACTTAACGGCTCGTCAAATTCGTTATTATGAGGAGCAGGAGTTAATTATGCCCCAAAGAAATGATGGTAATCGCAGAATGTATTCACTGAATGATATTGATAAGTTATTTGAAATTAAAGATTATTTAGATGAAGGCATGAATATGGTTGGCATTAAAGAAATTTATTTTGAAAAGGAAGCACAGGCTAAAAAGCAACGCAAATTGTTAGAAAAGCCTTTGACAGATAATGATGTTAGACATATTTTTCAAAATGAATTTCTTTCAGTTAGTGGACTTAAAAATCCTGACGATCCTTCTTTTAACACAAACAAGCGTCTATAAATTATAAATACTGAGGAGAGATAAAATGGCAAAAGCTGCATACACTAAAGATGACATTGTTACAATGGCAAAAAAAGAGAACGTTAAATTTTTAAGACTTATGTTTACAGATTTATTCGGAATTATTAAGAACGTGGAAGTTCCGATTAGCCAACTAGACAAATTATTAGAAAACAAATTAATGTTCGATGGTTCTTCAATCGACGGATTCGTTCGAATCGAAGAAAGTGATATGTACTTATACCCAGATTTATCAACTTGGATGATTTTCCCATGGGAACATGAACATGGAAAAATTGCGCGTATTATTTGTGAAGTTTATAACGCTGAACGTAAACCATTCCAAGGTGATCCAAGAAATAACCTTATCCGTGTCTTAAAAGAAATGAATGATTTAGGGTTTACTGAATTTAATATTGGACCTGAACCAGAATTTTTCTTATTTAAATTAGACCCTATAACGGGAAAACCTACAACACAATTAAACGATAAAGGTAGCTATTTTGATTTAGCACCAGTTGATTTAGGTGAAAATTGTCGTCGAGATATCGTGTTAGAACTTGAAAACATGGGTTTTGATGTTGAAGCTTCTCATCATGAAGTAGCACCTGGCCAACATGAAATTGATTTTAAATACGCAGATGCTTTACAAGCCTGTGATAACATCCAAACATTTAAATTAGTCGTTAAAACGGTAGCTAGAAAACATGGTCTACATGCGACATTTATGCCAAAACCATTGAATGGAATTAATGGTTCAGGGATGCATATTAATATGTCATTATTTCATAAAGATGGTAATGCATTCTTTGATGAAAAAGATAAGATGCAATTATCTGAAGATGCCTACCACTTCTTAGGTGGTTTATTACAACATGCACGTGGTTACACAGCAATTACTAATCCAACAGTTAACTCATATAAACGTCTTGTCCCTGGATTTGAGGCACCTGTTTATGTTGCTTGGTCTGGACGTAACCGATCGCCATTAGTTCGTGTACCAATGGCTCGTGGGTTATCAACTCGATTAGAGTTAAGAAGTGTTGATGCAACTGCTAATCCTTATCTTGTTATTGCGGCTATTTTAGAAGCAGGACTTGATGGACTTAGAAATAAAGTTGTACCACCTGCATCTGTTGATAGAAATATTTACGTAATGAACCGTCAAGAACGCCAAGATAATCATATTAGTGACTTACCATCGACACTACACAATGCCATTAAAGCATTGGAAAAAGATGATATCATGGAAAAAGCAATGGGTCCTCATTTATATCCAAGCTTTATTGAAGCCAAAAAATTAGAATGGGCTGCTTACCGTCAAGAAGTTTCTGAATGGGAAAGAGATCAATATTTAGAACTTTATTAAAAAAAGTGTAATAAAGGTTTGAAATGACTAACTAAATGATTGATAATGAAACTAGGACAAGTAAAATTGTTTTAGTTTTTTTGATTATGCAAAGAAAAATCACAATACATAGTAAAAAAAATAATCATTAAATATGAATAAGGGGTAAACTATGATAAAAGACAATCAATTTAATTTATCGGATCACAGTGAAGCTACAAACAATATCGAACGCACTCTATCTAAAAAAGTTGAGTACTTAAATCAACTTAGAGAGGCGATTAAACAAGAAGATGATCGATTAGTTTATCAACTCATTAACCAATCTCGTTACGCACAACTAGTGTTAAAGAAAAGAAGCGTTTCGGAATCTGCCATTCAAGAAGAGTTGGTCATTAAAGATTATCCACAAATTCAACAATATTTAAGTTTGAAACTTATCTCATATTTACGTGATACGTATCCATTCTTCTATTTTGAAGAAATGGAAGTTGGAAAATTCAAAATTCATTTTGGTAATTGGTGGGATCGAAAAGAATTTGGCTATTTAGACGTTTTAAATGTTGAATTTAAATTTGATGAAGAAGAACTAGCTAAATTAGCTAAGTCTTTTGAATTGGAAGAAACGAATAAACGTGTTAATACAGATAAAATTAATCAAATATCAATTCAAAATAAAGAACGTCAAGAATTAGTTGATTCTCAGGATGAACGTGACGCTGAAAAAGACAAAATTCGCGAAGATATGAAACGTAATTCACAAGAAAAAGGGCGTCCTTGGGATGCTGGACGTATTCGTGAAGAACGTCGCGTGTTAAAAGAAAGATTAACAGAGTTAACTGAGATGGATGAAAAAGCCAGCAGTGCATATCAAGATATTAAATCAAGTGAGACTGATGTTTTAAGTTTAGCCAAAGAAGATACGTTGATTGGTTATGAAAGACAAAGTGTTATTGGTATATTTGGTGATTTTGAAAAATTCACTAAACAAAATGATGCCTTATATTACAGTTATTTATCTCACTTAATTAGTCAAAAAGGACAGGTGACTGAATAATGGCTGAAAAAGAAAAGCAGTTAGTTTCTACAAAATCGCGTTTAGTAAACTTTAATGAACAAATTAAATTAAGTCTGAACAATGGGATTAAATTTACGGAAACATTAGATGTTTTAATGAATACCCAGGATAAAGTTGAGTTGATTGATGCCGCAATGAGTTTGATGGGTTATCAACTTGACACTAATTATTTAACATTCCCGCAAAAATATAGTGCTGCAGATTATTGTTTACTCTTCTTTAACCGTTTAATGGACTTGCATGATAATGAAACGGCTATTTTACACTTCTCAGAGCCTAGAAAAGCACTTGTCCATGAAATACCTGGGATTAATGTCGTAGATAGTTTTTCCTTTAAAATTGATGATAATGATGGCGCTTATTATGTTGCACAAGAATCAGGAGAATCTTTATTTTATTTAAATTTACGTAAAAGAATGATTCGAATTAATAGTACAGCTATTACAAATGTCTTAATTGTTAGTTACTTGGAAAAATTAGACGCAAAATCGATTAAATATCTTGAAATGATGTTAATTGATTTTGCGACGTATTTAAAAGAAGATTATGGATTTAGCGTTGATCTTAATCTATTGGATTCAGGTAATCCAGCAAGATACGAATTGTCTGAAGATATACTTAAACGAAGTGTTATCGATGAATTATTTGTACTTGCTTCAGAAAATGAGTTAATGGTTGAAGCAGGCGCAAATAATAGTGCTGTTTTAAAATTAGCTAAATCTGAAATAACAATTTATGATCAACAACAAATGGGTGAGAGTGATAATGAAAAATGGGTCGTTGCTGTTATGGATGCTGCCCAAGAAATTTCATGGTTCGATATTTTGTTGAATGAACCTTTCATTAGAAATTGGTACTTGAATAATATAAATGAATTAAGTATTAAATCAGATCCCTTGATTTTTAAATAATAAAAAAATGTCTGTCCGTTAGTTACTAGTGGGCAGATTTTTTTGGAGGAAAATTTAGTGAACTTAACAGATATGATCCAAATGGAACGAAGCTTTGATCGGGATGTTATTCAAGATAAAAAAATTAGATGGAGTCCTGAAGAGAGATTGTTTAACGCCTATGTGAGCTTGGATGTTGAACTATCAGAATTAGCCAACACGGTTGAATGGTTTAAAGTCTGGAAAGAAAATCGTGGACAAAAAATGGAAAAAGGCAAAACGCATGAAGAGACAGTACTCTCAGAATATGTTGATGCAATGAGTTTCTTTTTTAATATTGCCAATCAAAATAAATGGACCTATTTATTATTAATTAGTGACGAAGAGATGGATGATTTTGCAAAAAAGCCTATGACAATGTCATTGAATAAAGTCTTTTTATCGTTAAAATTAATGATTTCTAAAAGTTTATTTAGTCATAAATTAGAAGATTTTAAACATGCTTGGCATCTTTTTATTAAATTCGGGTTAGTTGATTTAAAATTGTCTTGGAATGATATTGAAAATGAATTTGTTAAAAAAAATATGGAAAATATTGAAAGACAAGAAAATAATTATTAATTAAAACAGTCTTAAATTGGAGCTAACCAATAATATTGGACAAAAATTTAAGCAGGTTACTGAATTTTAAGAGCTTGGTATCGTATTATTAGTAATTAATTTACAACTGAGCGTCGTAAATAAGGAATCATTAATAATTCGTATTTTAAATTTTAATAAAGAAAAGCCTTCGACATTGGATTTTTGTCCAATATTGAAGGCTTTTTTGTGTTAATAACTGAATAACAGTTTTTATTTGAATGAGACTAATCTCTTTTAAAATTAACTTAAGTAAAAAATCAAGAACCAGTATCAAAATTAAAATCAGCACCATCTTCAGATTCATGAATATGAACGTCTTTAGCAGACGAAGTACTATCATTAATATCAAAGCTCTCAGAAGAAGATGTCTTCTTAGTAGATGATGAAGATTCTTTAGAAGAATCTTTGGCCTTAGAAGATGAGGCCTTTGTGTTGGATGATGCAGACGACTGTTGAGAAGAAGAGCTATTTTTGTTAGAACTGGAATCAGAATTATAACTATATTCGCAAGCAGACAATAGTAGCATTGATACGCTTAGAACCCCTAGTAAGCTAATAAATTTTTTCATTTTAAATCCCCCAATATTTTTATGGTGCAAAGCGAGCAGTAGGAATCGCACCTACTAAAAGTATCTATACGCTCGTTAGAAATTTATGTTAAATTTTGTTTATTAGTGCTTAGCAGGAGCTTGTTTGAGTGTGAAAACTGCTGCAATGATTAATAAAATAAATGTAGGAAGGGCAAAAACCATTGATAAAAGAAATAAACCGCAACCAATAATACCAAGAACATGGCCAGTAATAGAGATATCAGCTTTTCTTGATTGAACAAGTGCAACAATGTGAAGAATAAGGCCAATTCCTAGCATAATATAAAAGAAAATAGCTGTACCGCTAGTTAAGGTTGATGTTCCAGAGACAGCGTGTGATGTTACAGTAGATTTATTGATACCAGTTAAAATAACGATAAGCCAAGAAAAGGCTACTAATATAGTATTTATGATATCGAAAGTACCTGCTGCAGTGTTAATTTTTAGTTTCATGAAGAATTCCCCCGTATGGAGCTTTTAACGTGATTCCCTATCTGCACGTAAGTATTCTATTTTATGTATATGATATTTTATAAGGCAGTGAAGAAAGCGATGGCGCCTAGAAAGATACCCGGTACGTTTGCAAAGAATATAGGCCAGTCTTTATTTTTACCACATACGCCATAGACAGTCCAAAATATGCAATTAATACAGGCAACCAAGGGCTGAACAGGATTACCCTGGCTACCATTAAGGTTGGAAATGATTTGTGGGATGTATGAGACATACATTAAGATAGATAAAATACTTGCAAACTTCCCGATTTTTTCTAGAGTGCTATCATTTAATAATTTCATTCTAATTCCTCCAAACTTTTTTATGCCTCTCTATAATAACTAATTATCAGTTATTCTACAAATTATAACAACTGGGAGTAGGTAAAAATGTTTGGTGTTGGTGAAAATAAACTTGTGGATGATTTTTATTATTAAAATGCATCAAAATTTTCTTGGGTGATAAATTAATTATTTAAATGAAGGCTAGGTATTTGTTTAGGTTAATATCTTACTAATTCAGAACTGTTATTGTAAACTCAGTATTTTGTTTTTAACTAATACTGACTATTTATGAAATTGCTGGATCTGAATAGCAAAGCTATAGAATGTTGAATAAATGATATTTAAATAGTGGTACATTCAGTAGAAACTATAGGACTAATAGTTTCTGTTAACAGATGACTACGTATCAAAAAAATTTACAGGGATGAGTTAATGCGTTGCTCTAATCAGAATGACGTTCCTCAGATGATTATCAAATTTAACAATAATTTTTCTTATAAAGGTAGCGCAGTTATTGATACTATTCATGAGTTGACCATTTAGGAGAAGAATGAAGTAATCAGAGAAATTACACTACTTGAGTTTCATTAATGATTTAGATAACATAAAACCCACTTAGTAAGGTGACTTATACATACAACTATTACTCTGACTGGCAATGATTATAACAAACGTAAAGGGGGAAATGCTATATCTTCATTTAACGAACTATTCCCACAAGTCAATGAAAAATCTACAATTAATAAGGTTAAACGTTTTTTTAAAGTATGGTTACCAAAAATGCAGAGATATAGTCAGAAGGATATTAGCGGAATTAAGTCGCCAATTATCATGGATATGCCTAAAAAGTACCTCAGGGAACAATCAACACGAAGAGACCATAACTAAACGTATCTATGCTGAGCAAGTTATTAATAATGTTCTAGTAGCTTTAAAGAGTTGTGACACTATTAGTAGAAAAATATTAATAGATGTCTATATTGCAGAAGATAATAAATAAAATGATATTGAAATGGATGATTTAGGATATGAAAAGACGAGATACAGTTTTTACAAGAATCGAGCATGCTTACAGTTTGCTGATTCATTCTTAATTGAAGACTTACATGATTTCAAAAAGTGAACATTTAGTGAACAAATTGAAGTGATTAATCTGTTATATTAGTAATATGATATTTTGATATCAGTTATTAATCTCTAATCCAAATATTTATACACACATGAGAAAGGTATTGTTTACCTGTCTTTTTTATTGTTTAATAATAGAGCGAGTATAAATTATTTGGAGGAGTAACTATTTGGACAATTATTATGTATTTAAATTAAATTTAGCACCAAATATAATTAGAACTTACGTTGAAAGAAAATCAGAAGGTTGGAAACAGCTTAAACATAATGTAATAAAGGATGATCTAACTAATAGTTTTGGAATACCTAATGGATTTGAAAGGGGAACATATTTAAATTTTATTTTTAAGGATACTGATGTTAAAGAAGAATTATCCAAATCTATAGAATATACAGAATTTGTTGCTCAATCTAAAAAAATAGAAGAGGAATATTTTGCTGTTATAGAAAACTATGAAAAAAATTCGGGCATTTTATGGACAAAAGAATTTTTGGGCGTTACAAAAGTTGAAATGAGAACAAAAATGGACAAATTACTTAAAAAATATCCATTTTTAAAAGAATCATTAGATGATGTTTTAGAAGATGATATAATAGGCAACTTAAAAGGGTACGGACGTTACGGACATGGTCGTAAAATGATGCTAGAGGCTAGAAAAATAATACGGTATATTCAGGATAAAGAATATATAAATGCTGGAGTGAATTTTTTTTATGAATTGGAAACTGAAAAAATTTTAATTTCTACTAATGACAAAAGTTTGAAAGAAGCTATTAGTATGTCTGAAAGAATAGAATCATTTATAAATACAGCAGAAAATACCAATATGGGTGCTGTATCAGTTAATGCAGTTCAAGATAGCGTTAGCATTAAGCAAGATTATGCAAGAGTAACAGTACATCTTGTCTATCCTAATGGTGCCCAGCAAGTTGAAGATAGGGACCTTGCTAGTCGAAAACGTATAAATGCTGAAGATGTGAAAAAAATATATAGTGCCCCTAGAGGAGAAAAAGTAAATACAGTAGAGTTAAGTAAACAATTGGGTGAAGATGCTAAGCGAGGATACCTTAAATCGATAAAACATAGGGCAATGAGTATAATGAAAATTGTACCTGTAATAGTTAATAAAAATTTTCATAAATAGGTGATAGTATGGTAGATAATAAATCATTGATGAGAGCATTATGGACTTCAAAACGAGCAACTATATGCAATATATACTCTAAAATTGGAATTTCGATAAATGTAATATTTACAATAATATATTTATTTTTTCCGGATATTATTAATGTTAATTATGAAGTTTCAAGCTTATTGGGTATTTCTGTTACCGGATTATCTTTTACATTCGCATTATTTGTTGCGGTTAAAAGTATCTTTGATATAGATAATTTAGGACACATATATTTAGTTTCTAAAACAGATACTCAATTAAAAAACGTATTTGTTGAAATATTCACACCATTTATGTGGACTTCATTTTTATGGCTAACCATAGTTGGAATATCAATTAGTACTATGTTAATATCATTTGAAACCTTTATTGATTTTGAAGTAATTTTGTATTTGAAAGGAATAGTTTTAATTTTAGTATTTACGGCGTCTTTGAATATTTTTGGGCTTATTTTAGACATCATCCGAGATACTCAAAAAAAGGCTATAGAGGCTGGAGAAGAAGAAGCTGAGTCAATAATAAAAAATAATAAAATGAAGTGAACCCTAAATATTGGACGAAGCTTTATGCAGCATTCTGGGTTATAAAAATTCGGTGTTCAACCGGGCTTTTACAACCCAATTTTATTTTAATTCGTGAAAAATTATAGTCATTTATCCAAACCGGTACTTGTGAAACTAGTGTTTCATATGTATCGGTTTCTTTTTGATAGAAAGCTTCAGCTTTCATAATATGGAAAAAGCTTTCCATGGCAGCGTTATCTAAACATGTTGCTTTACGTGACATACTCTGAAAAATACGATATTTTTTGAGAATAGTAACCCAATTTTTGTGTTGATATTGGAATCCTTGGTCAGAATGAATCGTCGTTCGATAATTTAAATCTTTTGGGATTTTTGCAATTGCTTGTTTCAAAACCTTTGTTGTAAATTTAACTGTTGGATGTTTACTAATCTGATGACTTAGAATTTTGCCTGAAAACAGATCATAAATACAGGTGAAATGGGCCCGTTCATCGATTGTTTCGTCACCCCAACGGACTTCTGTAACATCTGTTGCTAGTTTTTGATAAGGTCGGTCCGAAAAGAAACGGCGATTAATCAGGTTTTTAGAAACGGTACCAACTTTTCCTTTATACGAGTTGTATTTGCGTGTCTGGCTGAAATTGAAGTAGCTCCCATAAATTAAATCTCCTTAAATTTTTAAAATTTTGTAGCAATACGACCAATGAGCCTTGCACTCATAGCCAGCTTAACTGGTGGTCGAAAGGGTAGTTAGGCGTCCATTACAATAACTTGTAATTCTTCAGTTACAAATTGATTGATGCCTGCTAAAAATTCTTTAAAATAAGTTGTTTCATTGTGGAAGTTAACTGCGTCTTGGTCTTGCCAATGCTCAATTATTGCATAACGATTGTTGGCACCTAATTGTTTAAAATGATTGTATGAAATATTACCAGATTCTTTTTTTGATTGCGTCACTAGAGGATCAATAAAATGTTCATATTCTGTAATACAATTTTCATTAACAACTAAACTAACATTAAAAACTTTCATGATAATATTCTCCTTTTTAGCTTTTAACGTGATTCCTATGCACGTAGATAAACAAAAACGAGCAGCAGGAGTTGCACCTGCTTGAAGTATCTATACACTCGTTAAAATTAGTTAAATATTTATTCCCAAGTTGAGTCCCCGTAAGTGACAGAGAACGGACCAGCATTAGAAGTTGTAAAGTATAATGTCATTACAGCTTTTTTTCCGGCAGCTATTGAATTTGGAATATTACCAGAGTAAGTCTCTGAATTAAATTCCCCAATAGTATCATCACTATCATAGACGTCAAACTTTTGACCATTGAAATCTAGTGGACCTGTACCATTATTTTGAACGGTTACTTTAACAGCAACTTGTGTATCACCGGATTTAACATCATTTAAAGGAACTGACGTTTCTTTTTCAGCAGAGTCAACGGTTATCTTTGAGTCGTCAGTTAAATCTACAGAATCGCCAAAAGATGAAGTAGATTCTGAATCGGATTCATCATCAGTGTATGACTCATCGTCAGATTCTGAATCAGATTCAGATTCATCGTCAACATATGAATCATCATCGTCATCATAACTAGAATCATCATCTGATTCTGACGAGTCACTAGCACTTGACGATCTAAAATTAGACGATGAACGCGCTGACGAATCTTTATCAGATGTTACCGACATCACGCTAAAAGAAATAATTGATATGCCTAAACCGGCAATCAATAAAATTAGTGGTATTAAATTAGAAGCTTTATTACCCCAAGCTACAATAAACCAAGTTACACCTGTAAAAAAAACAACTAAACCAATAAGAAAAATAATTGTAAATGTAGTACTCATGAATATATTTCCTCCGAAATCTATATCTCTACTCCTAGAAATATGATAAAATTATTTGTTAATATATTTATACCCTCTAACTTGCTACCAACAGGTTAGGGGATTTTTTAATAGTTTTATTTCAAACAATTTACTAAAGCTTAAGTAATTGCTTGATATTTTTAACGTGTTTTCCAGTAATACAATATAAAGCGTTGCCAACAGCCTTACCGACAGAAAATGCTTTCTTATCGCCTGATATTTTAATACTTTAGTAGATTTATTGATAAAAATATCCATGCAACAAATATGCAACAAATGTTTTGAGCATTCTATCCTTTATAGTCTGTTTTCACCTAAATAAAAAAATAGGAACGCCCGTTTAAAGGCATTCCTATTTTTATAAATCGGTCTAGAATGGATATCTATGACTCGGGTGAGATTCGAACTCACGACCGTCCGCTTAGAAGGCGGATGCTCTATCCAGCTGAGCTACCGAGTCATAACAACATTTAATAGTATATGATAAAATACTGGTACTTGTCAATGGAAATTGGTAGAACTCTTATAAATTATCAAAAACATGAATGAAAGTTTTGATGAAATGTTCTATAATAAGAAAGTAATAGACATAAATGGAGATAAAGACTATTTAATTATGAATAAAGAGGTTGAAAAATGGTTGATTCTAATGATCCACGGGTAAAGAGAACAAGACAAAATTTAAAAAAATCATTAGTTGTACTCATGAAACATTACAAAGTTGAAAATATTAGCGTTCAAAAGATTACTCAGGAAGCAAATGTCACTCGAGGAACATTCTATCTGCATTATCATGACAAACAAGATTTTATTAATCGGGCAATGGATGAAATTTTAGATGACTTTTTTGATTACATTATGATTATGTCAAAACAATCACCAGATAAAGCGTACGTTTATTCGAAACCAGTTGAAGTTTGTTGTTTAAATCGGGTGTTTAACTACTTACAAGATGAATCAATGATGTTTGGCGTACTTTTAAATAGTCAAGAAGATGTCGCTTTTTCTGATAAAGTATATGATAGACTAGTTATCTACTTAAATAACTTTAGAGAACAGTTAGCAGGCGATTTTGAAGTATCTAAGATACCAAACGAGTTACAAGTATCCTATGTTGCATCAGCGCACCTAGGCTTCATTAAACGTTGGTTACGAGACGATATGATCTACACACCGCACTACGTTGCTAAGGTTTTAAAAGAAATTACTGGCGTTGATACAAGTAACGGAGTCAATTTAACAAACTTTTTTGTTGAAAATGATGGATAACGTTGACTTAAGAAGTTACATTTGATATTATAATAACGTTGTATTTGTGAACACCACAACTGCAACCGCACGTTTTAAGTTTTTAAGCGTCAGGTTGTCTAAATCTGATCACTAAATTACGGCGAGTCTAAGTAATCTATAAGGAGGTGTAATACACATGTACGCAATTATTAAAACAGGTGGCAAACAACTTAAAGTTGAAGCCGGAGAAGCTATTTACATTGAAAAATTATCAGCAGAAGCTGGTGAAAAAGTTACATTTGATGAAATTGTTTTAGTTGGTGGCGAAAAAACCGTTATTGGTGCTCCTTTTGTTAAAGGTGCTACAGTAACTGGTACTGTTGAAAAACAAGGCCGTGAAAAGAAAGTTGTTACTTTCAAATACAAACCTAAGAAACATTCTCATACAAAACAAGGTCATCGTCAACCATATACTAAGGTTGTTATCGATGCTATTAACGCATAATTTTGAAAGTAGGCTACTAGTATGATACGTGCAGTTATTTCTCGGAGAGATGCCAAAATCATCGATGCGTTTGAAATAACAGGGCATGCTGATTCTGGTGAATATGGTCAAGATATTGTGTGTGCTGCGGTTTCGGTATTGACTATCAATACAGTTAATAGTTTGACCGAACTTGCTAAACTTAATCCTGATGTTGAGATGGATGAAGATAATGGTGGATTAATGAAAGTTAAACTATCAGAATCTGAGTTAAACGATGCTACAGGACAGTTATTTTTAGAAAGTTTAGTTTTAGGACTACAGTCAATTGAGCAAAACTATCAAGATTACATTAAATTAACACTTAAATAATAAGACTATAACAAGGAGGTGCATTGATTATGTTAATGAATTTACAATTTTTCTCACATAAAAAAGGTGGGGGTTCTACTTCTAATGGCCGTGATTCTGTCGGTAGACGTTTAGGCTCAAAAAGAGCTGACGGACAAGAAGTAACAGGTGGTTCAATTCTTTATCGTCAACGTGGAACACGTATTTATCCTGGTGTTAACGTTGGTAAAGGTGGAGATGATACTTTGTTTGCTAAAGTCGATGGTATCGTTCGCTTCGAACGTAAAGGCCGCGATAAGAAACAAGTCTCTGTATACCCTGTAGCTGAATAATAATAACTCAAAGGAAACCTCTTCATTTTATGATAGAGATTTCCTTTTTTTGTACATAAAAGGAGTGTTTAAATGAATTTTGATAGAATTAAACAATTACAATCAACTTTTGAGAAACTCTCGATTGATGCATTTCTAGTGACGGATACGACAAACATATTTTATTTAAGTGGTTTTGAAGGTGATGGTGTATTGTTAATTACTGATACACAACAATTTTTAATCACTGACCTAAGATTTGAATTGGCACTAGAAAATCATGATAAAAAATTAGAAATAAAATTTACGCGTGATTATCTGGGTGCTGTATCTGACATAATTAGTGAAAAAGGATTAACAGTTATGGGATTTGAATCATCAATATCATTTTTAGAGTATGATCAATTAGATGAAATCCTTGTTAGTGATTTGGTGCCATTTACTAATATTGTTGACGAATTACGACGTGTTAAAGATAAGGATGAGCAGATAAAATTAATAAAAGCAGGAAAATTAGCTGATGAAGCTTTCAATTATATTGTGTCGACGATTGAAGTTGGTCAAACAGAAATTGAAATTGCTAATCGGCTAGATAGTTATATCAAAAATTTAGGTACTATGAGTGAATCTTTTGAAACAATTGTAGCAAGCGGTATTCATTCAACATGGCCACATGCAACGGTTTCAAAACGAAAGATTCAAGACCAGGATCTGATTACGATAGATTTTGGCTATTATTACGAGAACTATACATTTGATGTCACAAGGACCATCGCCGTGGGATCGATATCTGATGAATTAAAACATATCTACGAGTCTGTTTTAACGACACAAGAACGAGTGATTTCATTAATTAAACCGGGAATAAAATTAAGTGAATTAGCTAGAGTTGCTAATGAAACAATCGCCGATGCAGGATATGGTAAATATTTTAATCATGGGATTGGGCATGGAATTGGCCTATCAATTCATGAATTACCTAATATTAAATTGGATGATTCAAACAGTGTTTTGCAAGCAGGCGACGTCATTACAATTGAACCAGGGATTTATGTACCAAACCTTAGTGGGGTTCGAATTGAGGATGATATTTTAGTGACTGAGAATGGCTATCAAATGTTAACGAATTCTTCTAAAAAATTAATGATAATATAGACTTTAACTTGCTTTTATATGTCCATTATTGCTATTATTAGAACTATGAGATACACGAGATAGTAGGAGGAATATTATATTATGATGTCCGTTAATGAATTTAAAAATGGTGTTACAATCGAAGTTGATGGTGATTTATGGCGTGTTGTTGAATTTCAACATGTTAAACCGGGTAAAGGTTCTGCTTTTGTTCGATCAAAACTAAAGAATCTCCGTACAGGTGCTGCTCAAGAAAAAACATTCCGTGCTGGTGAAAAAGTTCAAAAAGCACAAATTGATAATAAAAAAATGCAATATCTTTATGCTGATGGTAACAACTATGTATTTATGGATATGGATACATATGAACAATTAGAATTACCAGAAGAACGCGTGCATGAACAATTAAATTATTTGAAAGAAAACTTAATTGTTAATGTTATTATGTTTGGCACTGAAACACTTGGTGTTGACGTTCCTAATACAGTTGAATTAAAAGTAGCATCAACTGAAGCGGGTATTAAAGGTAATACACAATCTGGTGGAACTAAACCTGCTGTTCTTGAAACAGGATTAGTTGTACAAGTGCCATTCTTCGTTAATGAAGATGAAATGTTAATTATTAATACACAAGATGGCACATATATTTCCAGAGCACAATAAATCGACGGAGGTTAAACTTATGGCTGAAGAAACAAATATTGTTTTAAAAAGTACTGAACCTTCTTTGGGTGACATTAAGATTGCACCTGAAGTTATTGAAATTATTGTTGGAATTGCTGCTAACCAAATTGATGGTGTTTACTCAATGCGTGGGACAATTGCTAAAAATTTAACTGAATTATTTGGCCGTAAAAAGTCACTGGGTAAGGGTGTTAAACTTGATTTAACAGATGACCAGTTGAATATTGATGTTTTTGTTTACCTTGATTACGGTGTATCTGTTCCTAAGGTTGCATTAGTGATGCAAGAAAAGATTAAACAACAATTACTATTTATGACAGGTTTAGAAATTATTGAAGTAAATGTTCATGTTGAAGGGGTTATTCCTGAAAAGGAAGCCGATAAGATAGATACTGACGATTTATTTTCAGAAAAAGATGGTGAAAATTAGTGAGTGTAATAGTAACTAGACATACGATTCGCGAAAAAGCATTTCAAGCATTATTTGCGTTAAATTCTAACCCAGATGGTGATAGAGAGGCTATTTATCGTGAATTGTTAGAAGTTCCTGATGAAGAGTCGGCTGTAATTCCACCTTATTTAGAAGCATTAGTTTCAGGTGTTAGTGATAAACAAGCTGAGATAGATTCTGTTATTGAAGAAAATCTAACATCACGCTGGAAACTATCACGCTTAAACAATACGGATTTAATTATTTTGAGATTAGCTATTTACGAAATGAAATACGTAGATGATGTTCCTGCTAAGGTAGCATTGAATGAAGCTTTAGAAATTGCTAAAGAATTTAGTGATGATGAATCAAGAAAATTTGTTAATGGTGTGTTAGATCCAGTTGTTGAAAAAATGCCTGTTGATATTGAAAAAACAAATGAATAATAATGATTGAGAAGTGTTGCATTTTTTGCGACACTTTTTTTTTAGAAATGAATACCTTAAATATGATAAAATGTAAGAAGTAAAAATGGAATAGAGGTGCTAAATTATGGCTAAATTAATTGATGGTAAAAAATTGGCACAAATAACGACGGATAATTTAAAATCTGAGATAGAAGCTTTAAAGAAAAAGAATGTCTTTCCTACATTAGCTGTTATTGTAGTTGGAGAAAATCCAGCAAGTAAAATATATGTTAAGAATAAGCATCGAATTGCTGAATCTATTGGGATAAAATCGATTGTTAAAAGATTACCTGATACGATATCAGAAAAAGAGTTGCTAAATCTCATTAATGACTATAATGATAATTCAGATATTAATGGCATATTAGTACAGTTACCTTTACCGAACCAAATTGATGAAAAAAAGATAACCGAAGCTATTAAACCAGAAAAAGATGTTGATGGATTTCATCCGATAAATATTGGACGATTAGCCATGAATGATCCACTAGCAATTCCATGTACACCACTGGGAATTATGAGAATGTTTAACGCATACAATATTGATTTAGACGGTAAAAATGCAGTTGTTGTTGGCCGCAGTAATATTGTGGGTAAACCAATGGCGGCGTTACTTTTAAACGCTAATGCAACAGTAACGATAACGCATAGTCATACGGAAAATTTATCAGAGATAACTAAACAGGCTGATATTTTAGTCGTTGCAATTGGTCAAGCAAACTTTATTAAAAAAACCGATGTGAAACAAGGTGCTGTAGTCATCGATGTCGGGATGAACCGCTTAGATAGTGGTAAGTTAGCGGGAGATGTCGATAAGGAAGTTGCAGAGGTTGCAGGATATCTGACACCAGTACCAAAAGGGGTTGGACCTATGACGATTGCAATGTTGATGGAACAAACAATTGAATTAACAAAACGGAGTGTTGGCATTGAATAAAGATAATTATTTATCAGTTACATCATTAACAACATATTTGAAGAAAAAATTTGATGCTGATCCTTATCTTGGGACCGTTTATTTAACTGGCGAAATTTCAAATTTAAGACCTCGACCTAATGCGCATCAATATTTTAGTTTAAAAGATGATCATGCTAAAATTAGCGCAATTATGTTCCGTTCAGCTTTTGATAAAATAAAATTTAAACCAGAAGATGGCATGAAAGTTTTAGTTATGGGCCGTATATCTTTATATGAAGCGACAGGTAACTATCAAATATATATTGAGCGAATGGAACCTGATGGTGTTGGTGCGTTATATCAAGCCTATGAGCAGTTAAAAAATAAGCTACAAGCTGAAGGATTATTTTCAGCACCAAAACAGGCATTGGTTAAATATCCTAAACGAATTGCTGTGATTACAAGTCCTTCAGGGGCTGTCATTAAAGATATTATGACAACCGTTAAAAGACGTTACCCGATTGCTCAATTAGTTTTATTTCCTGCGATTGTACAAGGTGACAAAGCAGCTAATGATTTAGTTAAGCGGTTAAAACAAATTAACGAATTAGGCCATTTTGACACGATTATTATTGGTCGAGGCGGTGGCTCAATTGAAGATTTATGGCCATTTAATGAAGAATCTGTTGCAAGGGAAATATTTGCTAGCCAGATTCCAATTATTTCTTCAGTTGGACATGAGACAGACACAACCATTGCTGATTTAGTGGCCGATGTTCGGGCAGCAACGCCAACAGCAGCAGCAGAATTAGCTGTCCCTGTTTACGCCGATGAATTAATTAAGATTAATCAATTAAAATTGAGACTATTACAAGTAACACAAAATATTTTAAGTTTAAGAAGACAACAATTAGATAAGATTCAACAATCATATGTTTTTCAACAACCTAATCGGTTATATGAGGGTTACCTTCAAAACTTAGACAATTTAGCACAACGCTTAATGCAAGTAACAAAACAAATTATCACAATTAAGAAACAACAATTTGAACAAGCTAATGGTCAGTTGCGCTATCAAAATCCGCAACAATTGGTTAGTCAACTGCAAGATCAAGTAAAACAACAAAACAAACAGTTACATCAATTAATGACCTACTTACTTGAAACAAAGAAACAACAGGTTGGCGAAAAAATAAATGCGCTTGATTTATTAAGTCCATTGAAGATTATGGGACGAGGATACAGTTACGTATCTATGGAAGATAAAATTATTAAAAGTATTAATTCAGTGAATATAGATGATAACGTCGTGTTACACCTTACAGATGGTAAAGCATATGCAAAAATTGAAAAAGTTGAAAAAGGAGAATAAAAAATGGCTGAAAAAAAAGCGACATTTGAAGATAACTTAGTAGAACTTGAAAAAATTGTAACAGAACTAGAACAAGGTGATGTTCCTTTAGAAAAAGCATTAACCCAATTTCAAAACGGTGTTAAGTTGAGCTCAAAATTGCAAAAAACATTGGAAAATGCTGAAAAAACATTAACCAGTGTCATGAATGATTCTGGTGAAGAAGTGCCATTCGAACAAGGCTTAGAAAATGAGTAACTTAACTAAATTTTCTGATATCGTATTACCAGAATTTAATCAAATTATGTTGAATCAATTACAGGCTTTAGACACTGAAAAAAAGTTAAAAGAATCGATGACTTATTCAGTTGAAGCGGGTGGTAAACGTATTAGACCACTAATCATTTTTGTTATTTGTCAAATGCTTAATCGTAAACTTGATAAGTCAGTTTATTCTATTGCTGGTGCATTAGAATTAATTCATACCTATTCATTAATTCATGATGATTTGCCTGCGATGGATGATGATAATTTAAGACGTGGTAAACCAACAAACCATATTATTTTTGGTGAAAGCATGGCAATTTTAGCTGGTGATGCACTAAATACATTAGCCTTTGAATGGATCAGTAACGCAGAGTTGCCTGATTCACAAAAGGTATTACTAATGGGTCAACTAGCTAGGTTAGCTGGCCCAGAGGGAATGGTTGGCGGTCAAGTTGCCGATATTGAAGGTGAACAAAAAGAGTTATCATTAGCGCAGTTGAAACAGGTGCATAAGCGTAAAACGGGTGATTTAATTGAATTTTCAGTTTACGCAGGTAGCATACTTGGAAAAGCGACTGACCAACAGCACGTAGCGTTTATGGCATATGGACGTCATTTTGGGTTAGCTTTTCAAATCTATGATGATATTATGGATGTCGTTGGGACATCTGAAGAGATGGGCAAGGCTGTTCATAAAGACAATCAAGAAAATAAAAATACGTATCCTGGACTAATGGGAATTGATCAAGCTTATAGGATGCTCGAAGAAGTAACCAATCAAGCTAAAGATGCTATTCAAACGCTTAAGCAAACAGGGTTGGAGACAGAGTATTTGGAAGAATTGTTACATTACTTTAAATTAAAAAATTAGGAGTCACTATGAAAAAAGAGCGCATTGATGTTTTATTAGTTAAACAAGGGTTATTTGAAACTCGTGAACAGGCCAAACGTGCAGTTATGGCTGGTGAAATTCTGGGTGAGAATGAAGAACGATTGGATAAACCAGGTGTTAAAATTTCTGAAGAAACTGTGCTTCATTTTAAAGGTAAAAAATTACCTTATGTGAGCCGCGGTGGACTTAAATTAGAAAAAGCCCTTAAAGTATTTGATGCAACCGTTCAGGATAAAACGGTCTTAGACATTGGATCATCAACCGGTGGCTTTACCGATGTTGCTTTACAAAATGGCGCAAAATTAAGTTATGCGTTAGATGTTGGTACCAATCAATTAGTTTGGAAATTACGACAAGATCCAAGAGTTGTTGTGATGGAAAATACTAACTTCAGATATAGTAAAAAAGAAGATTTTGAATTTGGACAACCCAATTTTGCAACAATAGATGTATCGTTTATTTCATTACATCTTATTTTACCTGCATTAAAGAAAATTATTACTGAAAATGGGGATGTTGTGGCATTAATAAAACCCCAATTTGAAGCAGGAAAAGAAAATGTTGGAAAACATGGTATTGTACGAGATGAAAAGATTCATCGTCAAGTGCTCGAAGACATTGTTCAATTTTCTATTTCCACTGGATTTAATGTTGCGGATTTAAGCTACTCACCAATTAAGGGTGGCGAAGGTAATATTGAATTTTTAATTCATTTAAAGTCTGCGATAAATGAAATTGGCGAGATTTCGGATAAGGTTAGTATCGATGGCGTATTAACTGCTGCATACGATAACCTGAATGCCGTTAAATAAGGATTTAAAGTGAAGTTCTTTAATAATAATTGAAATTACGTTATACTAACTCTATGGGTGGTAGAGGTTATCGGGTGAGGGGGACTTTAATGAAAAAGCAAGAACGGCAACGTTATGTTCGTGAATTATTGAAGAACAATAATATTGATAAGCAGGAAGATTTTGTGAGTTTGCTTAAAAAACAAGGGATTACAGTCACACAAGCAACTATTTCTAGAGATATTAAAGAAATGCAATTAATTAAAGTGCCATCTGCTGATGGAACTTACAGTTATAATTTACCTGTTCAAAAAAAATTGAATACAGAAAAAAAATTAACTAAAACGTTAAAAGATGCTTTTATATCAACTGATGTTCAAAATGAAATGTGTCTCGTTAAGGTGACGCCAGGAAGTGGTCCAGCAATCGTATCTTTAATTGAACAAATGAATTATTCATTTGTTTTTGGTACTTTAGGCGGAGATGGATCAGCTCTAATTATCTGTCACTCGAACAAAGATGCGTTAAAGTTAAGTAAAATTTTAAATGAGATTGTAACTGAATAGATAGAAATAAAATCTGTGACATTTGTTTCAGATTTTTTCTATTAAAGGGGTGAAAAAAATGTTACAAGAATTGACAATAAAAGATTTTGCCATTATTGATTCTTTGAATATCGATTTCATGGCTAATATGACAGTTTTAACAGGTGAAACTGGTGCGGGTAAATCCATTATCATTGATGCTTTGGGCCTCTTATCAGGTGGTAGAGGGTCCCAAGAATTTATTAGAAAAGATGCAAAAAAAATGGTGCTACAAGGACTCTTTATGCCAACTGAAAACTCAAATACGTTAACGAAGTTGGACCAATTAGGTATTGGCCATGATGATAACTCTGTGATTTTACAACGTGAAATACATAGATCTGGTAAAAATATTTGTCGCATAAACGGTATGTTGGTTAACACGAGTACACTAAAATCAATTGGTGAAACGTTAGTTGATATTCATGGCCAAAATGAACATCAAGAATTAATGCAACAGGATAAGCATTTGGGCATGTTAGATGAATATATTAAAAATGATATTCAAACACTGAAGCATAGTTATCAAGAAGCATTTGAATACTATCAAAACCTAAATAAGTTACAAATAAAAAGACAAACAAATCAAAACGAATGGGCACAACGATTAGATATGTTACATTTTCAAAAAGATGAAATTGAAAGTGCAGATTTAATTGAAAATGAAGAAGACATATTAAGCGCTGAAAAAGAACGTCTAGAAAATTTTCAAACTATTAATCAGTCACTGGATGCAAGTTACCAAGCGTTATCGGGTGATGATGAAAATACAGTTGACCATGTTGGTGTTGCAATGTCTAACATGCTAAAAATTGATAATTTAGATAGTGAATATAAAGACTTAGCAGAACGGTTGTCGTCAGCCTATTATATGCTGCAGGATGCATCTAGTGACCTATTGCGTCAGTTAGACTCCCTGGAATGGGATGAGCAACGATTAAATGAGATTGAAAATAGGCTTGAATTAATTGTACAATTAAAACACAAATATGGTGATTCTGTTGAAAAAATATTAGCTTATTTGAGTCTTATATCTGAAGAATTAATTGAAATGGAAGCAACTGAAGGTAATGCAGATGATTTAGATAATCAAGTTAATTTAGCTAGAAAAGAAGCCCATAAATTGGCTGATAAATTAACTAATGTTCGAAAAAAAGCAGCCATCATTCTACAAAAAGAAGTGCATAAACAGTTAAGTGAGTTGTATATGGACAAAGCCGTTTTTGAAGTTAAATTTGATTCACTCAATCAGTTAAATAGTACCGGACAAGATAAAGTTGAATTTTATATTCAAACAAATGTTGGGGAAACAATGGGGCCATTAGCTAAGATTGCTTCTGGTGGTGAACTTTCTCGAATGATGTTAGCGTTAAAGACAATTTTTTCTAGGACGCAAGGTGTCACAAGTATTATATTTGATGAAGTTGATACAGGAGTTAGTGGACGTGTTGCCCAGGCAATTGCTGAAAAAATTAATCAAATTGCCCAACAATCACAAGTTCTATGTATCACACATTTGCCACAGGTTGCTGCAATTAGCGAGCACCATTACTTTATAGCTAAAGAAGTGATTTGTGAACGTACAGAAACATCTATTAAATTGTTATCTAAGGAAGATCGTATTCAAGAAATTGCTCGAATGCTTGCCGGTTCTGAGATTACACCTTTAACTGTTAAACATGCTGAAGAATTACTAAATACGGCACAAAAAAAATAATTAAAACCAAGGTACTACTATGAATAGATGATTGGTTAGTTATAAAAAAGGAGAGTACTAATATGCTTAAGTTTGATAAAATATCAAAAATTTATAAAGGTAATAAAGCTGTAGATAATTTTAATTTGGAAGTTCAAGATGGTGAATTCATTTGTTTCATCGGAACATCTGGTTCAGGTAAAACAACTACTATGAGAATGATTAACCGTATGTTGACACAAACAGAAGGTACAATCACTATTGATGGTAAAGATATAGCCAAAATGGATCCCGTTAAATTACGTCGTAAAATCGGATATGTTATTCAAAATATTGGTTTAATGCCACATATGACTATTCGTGAAAATATTACATTAGTACCAAAATTATTAAAATGGCCTGAAGAAAAAAGAGATGAACGCGCTAAAGAAATGATTAAATTAGTTGAACTACCAGAATCATATTTAGACCGTTACCCATCTGAACTTTCTGGTGGGCAACAACAAAGAATCGGAGTTGTCAGAGCTTTAGCTGCTGATCAAGATATTATCTTGATGGATGAACCTTTTGGTGCGCTTGATCCTATTACTAGAGAAGCTTTACAAGATTTAGTTAAAGATTTACAAGAACGTTTAGGTAAGACATTCGTTTTTGTTACTCATGATATGGATGAAGCTTTAAAATTAGCAACACGAATTGTTGTTATGTCTGAAGGAAAGATTGTTCAAGCAGATACACCCGATAATATTTTGAAAAATCCAGCAAATAAATTTGTTGAAAACTTGATTGGTCAAGATAGACTTATCCAAGCTCGTCCAAGTATTACAACTGTTGGTCAAGTTATGTTAGCTAACCCAGTTTCAATTACACCAGGTAAGTCATTAGTAACAGCTATTCGTTTAATGCATGATCGTCGAGTTGATACGTTGTTAGTTACTGATGATGCTGGTATTTTAAAGGGTTATATTGATATTGAAAGCTTAGATTATAGTTTCAATACATCAAGTAGTGTCAGCGATATTATGAACAAAGATATTTTCTATGTTAAAGAAGATTCATTAGTTCGTGATACTGTTGAACGTATTTTAAAACGTGGATTTAAAAATGTACCTGTTATTAATAAAGATGGTATATTAGTCGGAATTGTAACCCGCGCTACCCTAGTTGATATTGTTTATGATGCACTTTGGGGTGATGAAAATAGTGCTTCTCATGAAGAAGTAACTAAAATAATGACGTCAGACTCAGGTACAGATACCGATGAAACTAGCCCAAGTTCAACGAAGGAGGGTTAATAATGACTTCATTTTTACAAGAATATGGGGCAATGATTGTCTCAAAATTATGGGAACATATTGAAATTTCAGGAATGGCATTATTTTTTGGAGTAGCAATAGCTGTTCCTTTAGGAATTTTACTAACAAGATTACCTAAGACAGCCAATATTGTAATTGCAATTGCTAGTATGTTGCAAACAATTCCTGCTTTAGCTTTACTAGCCATGATGATTCCTTTATTTGGGATTGGTAAGTTACCAGCTGTTGTAGCATTATTTATCTATTCGTTGTTACCAATATTAAGAAATACGTATATTGGTATTAAAGAAGTGGATCCAGTGTTAAAAGACGCTGCTAAAGGGATGGGTATGACTAATTTGCAGTCGATTCTGCAAGTTGAATTAGTTATGGCATCTCAGGTTATTATGTCTGGAATTCGTTTAGCTGCAACTTATGTAATTGCTTGGGCAACATTAGCTTCATATATTGGTGCTGGTGGCTTAGGGGATATGATTTTTAATGGATTAAATTTGTATCAACCAAAATTAATTTTAGGCGGTACAATTCCAGTTATCTTATTAGCCTTACTAGTTGATTTTATACTTGGACAGGTTGAAAAAAAGGTAGCACCAAAAACAACAAGAAATTAAGGAGGCTTTAACATGAAAATTACGATGAAAAAAATACTTGTTAGCTTAAGCCTTCTGTTTGCCGGTGTGAGTCTATCAAGTTGTGGGTTTCCTGGTTTAACAGGTGGCTCTGAATCGACAATTAAAATTGTCGCACAATCAACGACGGAATCTCAAATTATTGGATCAATGCTACAACAATTGATTGAACATGAATCAGATAATCAAGTAGAACTGATAAATAATTTAGGTTCTGGTACATTAAGTTTTAATGCACTCAAAAACGGTGATGCAGATATATCATCTGCTAGATATACAGGAACTGACTTAAGTGCGGTATTAAATAAACCAGTAGAAAAAGATACCGTTAAAGCTAATAAAATAGTTAAAGATGGATTCGAAAATAGATTCCAAATGAAATGGTTTGATAGTTTAGGTTTTGCTGATACTTATGCATTTATGGTTACAAAAGAGACAGCTAAAAAGTACAATTTAAACACAGTATCTGATTTAAGAAAAATTGAATCTAAATTAACAGTCGGTGTTGATGCCAACTGGATTAGCCGTGTAGGTGATGGTTACGATGGTTTCCAAAAAGAATATAATATTAAATTTGGTAACATTTATCCTATGCAGATTGGATTAGTCTATAGCGCTTTGGCAAAGGGTAAAATGGATGTTGTTCTTGGATATTCAACTGATGGCCGAATTAAGAGTTATGATCTGAAAATTTTGAAGGATGATCGTCACTTCTTCCCACCATATTCAGCAAGCCTTGTTGCAAATGATTCTATCTTGAAGGAACATCCTGAATTAACACCGCTTATTGATCGACTTAAAAACAAAATTAATTTATCAACAATGCAATCATTAAATTACAAAGTTGATAATGATTTTTACGAACCAGCAGTAGTTGCAAAACAATTCTTAGAAGAACATCATTACTTCGAAAAGGCGGGTGATTAATATGAATACTTTTGATCAATTGATGTCTTATTTTAGTAATAATGGGTTATATGTTTTACAAGAATTTACAAGACATTTTTTAATTTCAATATATGGTGTGATAATTGCTGCAATTATTGGGATTCCAATCGGAATTTTTATCTCAAAACATCATAGATTGAGCGATGTAGCAATAGGTGCTGCTAATGTTATTCAAACTGTACCATCATTAGCAATGTTATCTATTATTATGTTGGGACTAGGTTTAGGTGTTAATACAGTTATTGTAACTGTTGCACTTTACTCACTATTACCTATTTTAAAAAATACGTATTCAGGGATGATTAATGTTGATCCTGGCGTTCTTGATTCTGGTAAAGGGATGGGAATGACGAGACTTCAAATCCTTTATATGATTGAGTTACCGTTATCATTATCAGTTATCATGGCCGGAATTAGAAATGCATTAGTTGTTGCAATTGGTATTACAGCAATTGGTTCATTTATTGGTGCAGGTGGACTTGGAGATATTATTATCCGAGGAACAAATGCAACTGATGGAGCAGCTATTATTTTAGCTGGTGCATTGCCAACAGCTCTAATGGCCGTTATTGCTGATGCAATTTTGGCACTTATTCAAAGAAAATTTGATCCAACAACAATTAAACGTAAATAAAAAAATGGTCATTTTCTAGTTGTTATAGAAAGTGACCATTTTTATATTGAATCGATTAAAGCGATATAACGGAGTTGATTATCAGTAAGAAGGTAAGTGATATTCGTATATTGCGTTTTAAATATTAATTGATTAGAACCAGAACGTCGGTGTAAGGTACCACGAAGTTCTTGGAATTCTTTTTGAAATCCAGTTGGATTTAATTGTAAAATAATTGTTTTTTTCATTTTTAAAACTTTTTCTGTAAAGAGTGCTAATTGAAATTGAGGCATTTGTGGTCTTAAAATAAAGTCATCTAAATCAAAAATTTTATGATATGAATATTGTAGTGTTGAGCCAATAGTTTGAATTGTTGTTTGTTGTTTATTTTGCATAATAAAGTTCCTCCCCGAACGTTTGTTTGTATTTTCATTATACGAACAAACGTTCGGTAAAGCAAGTGTTAATTTATAATATATTTAAAAGATGACAACAGCGCATAAAAAGCTTGAATAATAGCCGTAAAAAGTGCATACTATTTATTAATACTTATCTTAGAGGAGTTTACAAATTTAATGGCTAATCGTGGAATGTTGATCGTACTATCTGGTCCATCAGGGGTCGGTAAAGGAACCGTAAGAAAAGCAATTTTTGACCAAGCTGACAATAAGTTTCTTTATTCAATTTCAATGACCACTCGTAAAATGCGAGAAGGCGAAGTTGATGGTGTTGACTATCATTTTGTATCAAAAGAAGAATTTGAGAATGAAATTTCAACGGGCGGTATGTTAGAATACGCCAAGTATGTTGACAATTACTATGGAACACCGTTAAAATATGTAAATAAGATGCTTGACGCTGGTCAAGATGTCTTTCTTGAAATTGAAGTACAAGGTGCTATGCAAGTTCGAGAAAAAATTTCTGATGGTTTATTTATTTTCTTAACGCCACCTGATTTGATGGAATTAAGACAAAGAATTACAGGACGTGGAACGGATGATTCTGCAACTATTGATAAACGAATGACAAAAGCCATTGGTGAGATTGATATGATGCAGAATTACGATTACGCGGTTGTTAATGATGAAATAAATGATGCTGTTGAAAAAATTCAAACGATTATTAAAGCTGAACGTTGGCGTGTAAAACGATTTTTACCTGACTATAGAAAACAATTAGGAGATGTATTTAAATGATTTTATATCCTTCAGTAGATGACTTATTGAAACAAGTAGATTCAAGATACTCATTAATTATGTTAGCAAGTAAACGTGCCCATGAATTAGATGCTGGCGCTCTACCAATGCTTTCTAATTACAAATCAAAAAAGAATGTTGGACGTGCTTTGGAAGAAGTTGTTACTGGTGATTTAATTATTGATCCAGTTGAAAAAGAAGATATTCGTTAATCTGATTAAATGAAAAGGAGTTAAGACAAGCTAATTGTCCTAACTCCTATTTTATTTCTTAGAAAATTGATACAATAGAGAATAGAATAAATTCGGTATGGGGGCGACATGAAATGACACTTGAAAATAAAAAAATCGGTCTTGTTGTAACAGGTGGTATTGCAGCGTATAAAAGTTTGGGATTAGTCCGAGCACTAATTAAACAAGGTGCTAGCGTTCGAGTTGCGATGACCAAAGCTGCAACTGAATTTGTAACACCCTTGAGTTTTGAAACGTTGAGTAAAAATAGGGTGTTAACTGATTTATTTTCAGGAAAAGAGTCTGAGCATGTTGCACATATTGAATTTGCAGACTGGGCAGAATTAATGGTTATTGCACCAGCGACAGCAAACATTATCGCAAAAATGGCCAATGGTATCGCAGATGATTTTGTTTCAACCACTTTATTAGCAACTGAGGCACAAAAAATTGTTGTGCCCGCAATGAATGAACATATGCTAATGAATTCTGCTACACAACGTAATCTTAAATTTTTAGGACGAAATAACATTCAGATTATTGAACCAGAAATAGGCTTTTTAGCAGAAGGTTATTCAGGTAAGGGACGTTTTCCCGAATTAAATGTGATAATGTCAGTTATTCAAACTTCCTTTGAGGATAGTGACAAACCATTAGAAGGTAAAAATGTCTTAGTGACAGCTGGTGGTACACGAGAACGAATCGATCCAGTTCGTTTTATCGCTAATGATTCTTCTGGTAAAATGGGTTTCGCAATTGCGATTGAAGCGCAAAAGTTAGGTGCTAATGTCACCTTAATTAGCGGAATAAGCCAGTTGCCAGACCCAATTGGCGTGACAACAATTAGAGTTACAACTGCGTTAGAGTTATCTGAAGCTATCAATAAGCGATTTGATGACCAAAATATTTTGATAATGGCAGCAGCTGTTTCAGATTATCGTGTACAAAATGTTGCAGATCAGAAAATAAAAAAAGCTGAATCTACTTTAACGTTAATATTAGAAAAAAATCCAGATATTTTAAAACATTTGGGCCAAATTAAGCAAAATCAGTATTTAGTCGGATTTGCTGCGGAAACCCAAAACGGACTAGAAAATGCACAAGAAAAATTAGAAAAGAAAAATTTAGATTTATTGGTTTTAAATGATGTCTCAAATTCTGCCATTGGATTTAATAGCAATGATAATGAGGTAACACTGCTTAGACCAAACAGAAAAAATGATTTCATAAAGCAAACAAGTAAAAAGCAAATTGCTAAGGAATTATTAGCTACTATTATAAGCGATGTAGTAAAATAAGCAGTTAATTAAATGAAAGGAGGTTTCAGTATGTCACAATATGCAAAAATTATCGTTGATGTTCCTACGATGCAAACGGACCAGCCATATACGTATTCAATCCCAGCAGTATTAACAAATCAGATTGAGATTGGCATGCGGGTTATTGTACCATTTGGGAATGGTAAACGATTGGTTCAAGGATTTGTAATTGATCTTTTTGATAAGAATGAGTTCGATGGTCATGTAAAAGATATTCAATCAGTCGTTGATTTAAGACCTGTTGTGAATACTGAATTATTAGACTTATCTGAGTGGATAGCTAATGAAACCTTTTCCTTCCGTATAACTGCCTTACAAATGGTTTTACCGAGTGTCATGCGTGCAACCTATAAAAAGCGAGTTCGTTTAATTGACGAAATTGATGAAGATTTACAAGATAAATTATTTCAAGGTCAAGATTCTATTGAATTTGATCCAGAACATATGGATGCTCAAATAATTAAAGAATTATTACAACTTACCAAGGCTGAAAAGGCTGAGATGATTTATGAAGTTGGCAATAAAGCTAAAGTTAAAATGCAAATATCAATCCAACCAAAACTTGGATTCGAAGCATATGAAAATATTCGAAGTGGTTTACGTAAAAATGCTAAACAACAGCACTTATTGATTGACTATCTACAATCACTCACTGAAGATAGCTTGATTCCTCAGAAACAAGTTGTTGAGGAAATAGGCGTGACACCTGCAACAATTACAGCTGGAGCAAAAAATGGTTGGCTTGAAAAAGTTGAGACTGAGGTATATCGGGACCCATATAAAGACACAATTATTGAGCCAACCAATATGCAAGAATTAACCTCAGATCAAGAGGTTGCGGTGCTAGCTGTCGATGAGGCTATTAAAAGTGGAACTAATACAACATTTTTACTTCAAGGTGTGACGGGGAGTGGGAAAACAGAAGTTTATTTGCAGACAATCGCAAAAGCGCTAGAACTTAGAAAAACAGCTTTGATGCTTGTACCAGAAATAGCTTTGACACCCCAAATGGTTAAGCGAGTTAAATCACGATTTGGTAATCTAGTTGCGGTCCTGCATAGCGGTTTGTCTGACGGTGAGCGTTATGATGAATGGCGCCGGATTGAGCGTAAAGAAGCGCAAGTAGTTGTCGGTGCACGTTCAGCCGTTTTTGCACCATTAGATAATATTGGCGTTATTATTGTTGATGAAGAGCATGAATCGAGCTATAAACAAGATGAAACACCAAGGTATCATGCAAGGGATGTTGTTCTTTGGAGAAGTAAAAGACATCAGTGTCCTGTCATATTGGGTAGTGCAACACCATCCCTCGAATCTCGTGCTAGAGCTCAAAAAGGCGTGTATGAGTGGTTACAATTACCTCAACGTATAAATGGTCATCCCATGCCAGAAGTTACGCTAATTGATATGAGAGAAGAAATGAAAAAGACTGGTGAGAGTAATTTTTCTGAGCCACTTAGACATGAAATTACTAAGCGCCTTGAGAAAAATGAACAGACTGTTTTAATGTTAAATCGTCGTGGGTTTTCATCTTTCGTAATGTGCCGAGATTGTGGATTCGTGCTACCTTGTCCTAACTGTGATACTTCTTTAACATTGCATATGGATACTCATACAATGAAATGTCATTATTGTGGACATGAAGAAGGTATTCCTAAAACTTGTCCTAACTGTCATAGTCGAAAAATTAGATATTATGGTACAGGTACGCAAAAAGTTGAAGAAGAACTTAAAACGTTATATCCAGAGGCTAAAATTTTACGAATGGACGTTGATACGACACGTAAAAAAGGCGCACACGAAAAAATCCTAGCTAAATTTGGCGCAAAAGAAGCTGATATTTTATTGGGTACACAAATGATTGCGAAAGGGTTAGACTTTCCTGATGTGACGTTAGTTGGCGTTCTTAATGCAGATACAGCACTTAGTTTGCCTGATTTTAGATCAAGTGAAAGAACGTTCCAATTATTAACCCAAGTGAGCGGTCGAGCTGGTCGAGCTGAAAAAGAAGGACATGTTATTATCCAAACTTTTAATCCAGATCACTACGCGATTCAATATGCGAAGCATCATGACTATGAATCATTTTATAAAAAAGAAATGTCAGTTCGACATATGGAAAATTATCCACCATATTATTATACAATTCAGCTCACTGCTAGTTATACGGATGAGGCTGGAGCAGCGAAAAAAATGTTAGAAGCAGTTCAATTTTTAAAACCAGTGTTATCAAAGAATGCGATTATTCTTGGACCAACACCAAAATCAATTATGCGTGTTAATAATCGTTTTTATTATCAAGTGGTTATTAAGTATAAATCAGAAGGTCAATTAAAAGAACGACTAAGAGAGTTAATGACTAAATCTCAAGCCGAAGTTCGAAAAGGTTTAAAATTAACGATTGATTCTGAACCAGTAAACTTTATTTAAATTAAGGAGATATTATGACGTCAATTGTATTTATGGGAACACCAGAATTTTCAGCTCCAATTTTAGAAAGTTTAATTGAAAACGGCTATGACGTGAAAGCTGTTATGACACAACCAGATCGAATGGTTGGGCGAAAACGTATTTTAACGCAATCACCAGTAAAACAAGTTGCAGTAAAACATGGTATTGAGGTATTACAACCAGAAAAATTAAGTGGCAGCGATGAAATGGCCAAAGTAATTGCAATGGCACCCGATTTTTTGGTAACTGCAGCATTTGGACAATTTTTACCAACAAAATTATTAGAATCTGCTAAAATTGGTGCAATAAACGTCCATGGTTCACTATTACCTAAATATCGTGGTGGCGCACCAATTCAATATGCTATTATGAATGGTGAACAAGAAACAGGTATTACCATTATTTATATGGTTAAAAAAATGGATGCTGGAAATATTATTAGCCGTCGTGCAATTAAAATTGAAAATAATGATGATACTGGTTCAATGTTTGAAAAATTAAGTTTATTAGGTAAGGAACTATTACTTGAAACATTACCAAAACTAATTGATGGTACAAGTGAATCAACACCACAAAATGAAGATAAAGTAACCTTTTCACCTACCATTAAACCAGAAGAAGAAGCCCTTGATTTTTCAAAAACGGCTAATGAAATAGACTGGAAAATTCGTAGCTTAAGACCGGTACCTGGTGCATATACGATTTTAAAGGGTAAGAGAACTAAAATATGGGATATAACTGTACTAGATAAAAAAACTATTTTATCTGCTGGAAAAGTAGTTGAAGTAGCTAAAAAATCACTTGAAATTGCTTGTGGTGATGGGACCGTATTAGCTATTAATTCGCTTCAACCAGATGGTAAATCAAAACAAACCATTGTCGACTACCTAAACGGTAGTGGGCAAGGAATAAAAGAAGGACAACAGGTGATTGATGTATGACAACTGATTTAAAAACGACACCCCGATTCTTAGCAGTTGATCTTTTAACAAGAGTTGCTAAACAAGGGACGTATTCAAATATTGCGTTGAACCAAGTGATTAAGAATAATCATATGGAAGTTCGGGATGCTCATTTATTAACACAACTAGTTTACGGTGTTATCCAAAGACGTCTCACTTTAGAATATTGGTTGGCACCATTTGTTAAAAATCCTAGCAAAATGGATAATTGGGTTCAAGAATTACTATTGAGTGCCATTTATCAGATGCATTATCTTGATAAAATTCCAACTCGCGCAATTTTTAATGAATCAATTGAAATTGCAAAACGAAAAGGCCATGCAGGTACGCGTAAATTTGTTACTGGTGTTTTACATGCAATTGAGCGTGAAGGTATCCGTCCTGTTTCTGAAATTAAAGATGATATTGAACGTTTGAGTATTGAAAGTAGTACACCAGTTTGGTTGGTAAACGAATTAATTAAACAAGTAGGCTTAGAAAAAGCGACACATTTGTTGGCTTCAATCAATGAAGCACCTGATCAATCTGTTAGAGTAAATACAGCTAAAGCAACTGTCGAAGAAGTCATTGAAAAAATGGAAAATGAAGGCTTTGAGGTGAAACGTAGTCAAGTTTCACCAGTTGGGTTATTAGTGACTAATGGATTTGCTCCTGATAGTGGCGTTTATCACGATGGGTTAATTACGATTCAAGATGAAAGTGCAATGTTAGTTGCTGACGCAATGAATATTCAACCAGGTGATAAAGTTTTAGATGCATGTGCCGCACCAGGTGGAAAAACAACCCATATTGCATCATTCCTAGATGAAACTTTATTTGGTGAAGTTGTAGGGTTAGATATTCATGCACACAAAGTTAAATTAATCGGTGATAATGCTAAACGTTTAGGTTTATCTAGTGTTGTTGAGGAGATGGTATTAGATGCACGTTTAATTTCAGAAGAATTTGATAATGAATATTTTGATTCAATTCTTGTTGATGCACCTTGTTCTGGAATTGGATTATTACGTCGTAAACCAGAAATTAAATATGAAAAAACATTAGCTGATTCAAATAATTTACAAAAAATTCAATTAGCTATTTTAGACAAAGTGGCACCAACTTTGAAAAAAGGTGGTCGCTTAACTTATAGTACATGTACTATTTTAGATATTGAAAATAAGGATGTTGTTAACCAGTTTGTTGAAACTCATCCTGAATTTAAAGTGATTGAAACGCCAACTGCTTTGGCATTAAAAGAAAATAGAGACGATAAAGAATTAACTATTTATCCGGATGATTATCATTCAGATGGATTTTTCATTACATGTTTAGAAAAACAACTTTAGACTCGAGGTGTAAGAATGAAAGTTGCCTATCAAACAGATGTAGGTAGTGTCAGAGAAAATAATGAAGATTACGTCGGTGTCTTTCACAATAAAAGTGGTATTTCTTTTGTGATGGTTGCAGATGGTATCGGTGGTCATTTGGGCGGAGATGTTGCTTCAGAAATGGCCGTTTCACACATGGGATTTCGATTTGAAGGAACTAATTTTAGCCAGCCCAGTGATGCAATTAAATGGATAACCAAAGAAGTAGAGATGGAAAATAAACAAATTATTGAAAAGTCTAATCAATATGAAGATCTTTCAGGTATGGGCACAACAATGGTATGTGCCATATTCTTTGAAGAAAAATATATTGTTGCCAATATTGGTGATAGCCGAGGATACTTATTACGTGACAAAGAACTTTATCAATTAACTGAAGATCATTCAGTAGTGAATGAATTAATTAAGCGTGGCGAACTAACCGTAGAAGATGCTAAAAATTATCCGCAAAAGAATATGATTACAAGAAGTTTAGGTATCTCGTCAGATGCTGATGCTGATATTGCGGTTAATGATTCTGAGTCGGGTGATTTATTATTATTATGCACAGATGGCTTAACTAATATGGTCTCTGATGATGAAATCAAGACGGTCTTAAAAAATACTACAACTGTTGAAGAAAAAGGCTCGGAATTAATTAGATTGGCCAATAAGGCAGGCGGATTAGATAACATTACCGCACTCCTGGTTAGCAATGATCGGGGGATAGTGTAATGAAACCTGATACAATTTTTAATGAACGTTATAAAATAATAAATTCATTAGGCGAAGGTGGCATGGCAAATGTCTATCTTGCGACTGATTTAATTTTGGATCGACCAGTAGCTGTTAAAGTATTGCGAGTCGATTTAAGGGATGATCAAGATACTGTTAGACGTTTTAAACGTGAGGCATTGGCAACAACTGAATTGGTTCATCCAAATATTGTGAATGTTTATGATGTCGGTGAAGTAGACGGACTGCAATTTATGGTCATGGAATATGTGCCGGGACATGATTTAAAAACATATATAGCAAAAAGGTTCCCAATTCCATATCAAGTTGTGATTGATATTATGACTCAAATTTTATCAGCTGTAGAAGTAGCACATGATCACAGTATTATTCATCGTGATTTAAAACCACAAAATATTTTAATAGATGCAGATGGTAATGCTAAAATTACAGATTTTGGTATTGCTGTGGCATTGGCTGATCATTCGTTAACACAAACTAATACTTTATTGGGTTCTGTTCATTATCTTTCGCCAGAACAGGCTAGAGGTAGCATGGCAACAAAACAATCTGATATCTATTCGCTTGGTATTATTTTGTATGAAATGTTAACTGGGCGAGTTCCTTTTGAAGGTGAAACAGCTGTTTCAATTGCCCTAAAACATTTTCAAAGTGATGTGCCATCTGTTCGGGAATTTGATCCTAATATTCCGCAGTCTCTTGAAAATGTTGTTTTACAAGCAACAAGTAAAGTACCGCGAGATAGGTTCCAATCTGCTGGAGAAATGTCAATTGCTTTGCGAGAATCTTTGGCTAAAAAAAATGTGGCAAAGTGGCAGCCTGAAGAGGTTATCAGTGGTGAAACTAAAGTATTGCCGGTATTTGATAAGCAGACTGTAGAAACACTTAGTCCGAATCAGGAACCAGATGTAAAAAAAGATACGAAAAAGAAAATGAGTCGTCGTAAAAAATGGACTATCGGCGCAATCATTTTTGCTTTTGTCGCTCTTATTCTGGGTGGTGCGATTCTTGCAATGAGTTCACCAAAAGAAGTTAAGGTCCCTGATTTAAGCGGAATGACAGTTAGTGAAGCAAAATCAAATTTAGCAGACAAAAATTTGAAACTTGGTAAAATTACTCGAACAAATAGTGAAACCGTTGATAGTGGTAATATCATTAATTCAACACCTAAGAAGAATGAAATAATTCGAGAAAAAAATCAGGTTGATGTAATGGTATCAAAGGGAAAAGCTAAGATAACAATCGAGAATTACGTTGGTAGTAATTATGAGGATGTTAAAACAACGTTAGAAAATGATGGCTTTAAAGTTGAAAAAGAAACGGAAGAGTCAGAATCTGTGACTGAAAATGAAATTATGGCGCAAGATGTCACAGCGGGTGATAAGGTAGTTCCGAGTGATACAGTGATTACATTGACAGTTAGTTCAGGTCCTAAAGTGTATACACTTAGAGATTTAACAGGATATACAAGAAAAAGTGTTCAGGATTATACAAGCGAATTAGGTGGTAATCTGACAATTAGCGAGGCCTACTCAGATTCAGTTGACAAAGGTCAAGTTATTAAACAATCACCAGCAGAAGGAAGCTCTTTTTCTAAAGGTGATCGATTATCAGTTGTTATTTCTAAAGGAAAAAAAGTCACAACTGATGAATTTACCAGGACTATATCTGTTCCATTCAAATCAATTGTGTCAGAAAGTTCAAGTTCAGTTGATGAAGAAAAAGATACGGATGAGGACAAAGACTCGTCGTCAGATGATAGTTCCAGCTCTAGTTCAAGTTCTTCAGAATCAAAAGCAGATGAAAATGCTATTGAAATTTATATTGAAGACAAAACACATAACATTGATGATATTTATGAACGGAAAACAATTACAAAAGATACTGATTTTAAATTATCATTTGTTTTAGATTCTGGAAAAGCAGGAAAATATAAAATTTTGCGTGATGGTGAAGTAATTGCGGAAAATGATAATGTAACTAAAAATTAAATAAAAGATGTGGTAAAATTAGATTAGAGGGTAAACTTCTAATCTATTTTTTAATTAATCATATAAAACGGTTACATGAGTCCAGTTAAAGGAGGTTAATTTATTGGTAACAGGTCAGATTAGACAATCATTAAGTGGCTTTTACGACGTTGATGTCGAAGGCGAAACTTATCGAACAAGGGCTCGAGGTAATTTTAGAAATTCTAACCAGGCACCACTAGTTGGCGATTGGGTTGACTTCAAAGCTGAAAATAAAAAAGAAGGCTATATTCTTAATATTCATGATCGAGAAAACAGCTTAATTCGACCACCAGTAGCTAATATTGATGAAGCAATTGTTGTAACGTCATGTGTTGAACCAGCATTTTCAAGCAATCTATTAGATAGACAATTAATTATGCTAGAATCGCATCATGTTAAGCCAGTCTTATACTTTTCAAAGGGCGATTTAATTCCTGAAGAGAAAGTAGTTGAAATAAGCAGTATTATTGAAGCTTATAGTCAAATCTATCCAACATTTTTTCCATTTGGTAAAAATGAAGATGTTGTGGTTAAAGAATTACAAGATACCTTTCCGGGTAAAATTGCAGTCGTAATGGGTCAGACTGGTGCAGGAAAATCAACATTACTAAATAAAATTATGCCAGAGTTGGAGTTGCAGACGGCTGAGATATCAAAAGCCTTACATCGTGGTAAACATACTACTCGTAAGGTAACATTAATGCCTATTGCAGGTGGGCTAATTGCTGATACACCTGGATTTTCTTCTTTTGATTTATTTGATATGTCAAAAGAAGAGTTACCAAAGTTATTTCCAGAATTAAATGAACTATCTGTTGGCTGTAAATTTAGAGGTTGTTTGCATATTAAGGAGCCTAAATGTGCAGTTAAAGCAGCACTTGAACAAGGTAATTTATTACAGAGTCGGTACAAAAATTATTTACAATTTAATCAATTAATTGTTGATCAAAAACCAAACTATAAGAAATGAGATGACCAAAATGAAATTATCACCTTCTATTTTAAGCGCTAATTTTGCAAACTTGGAAAAGGATATTAAAGTTGTTGATCAAGCTGGTGCAGAATATTTACATATTGATATTATGGATGGCCATTTTGTGCCTAATTTAACTTTTGGTGCAAACGTCGTTGAAGCAATTAGACCATTAACAAAAATGGTTTTGGATTGTCATTTGATGGTAGAAAATCCAGAATCTTATATTGAAGAATTTGCTGCGGCAGGTGCTGATATTATTGGGGTTCATGTTGAATCAACTCCCCATATTTTTGGTGTTATTCAACATATTAAAAAATTAGGTGTGAAAGCTGAAGTGGTTATTAACCCAGGAACATCCCTAGAGACAATTAAACAAATTTTGCCACTTGTTGATCAAGTATTAGTGATGACTGTTAACCCTGGATTTGGGGGACAATCATTTATTCCAGAAATGAAACGTAAAATTGACCAATTAGACCGTATCAAACAAGTTCAAAATTATGATTTTGATATTGAAGTTGATGGTGGTGTTAATGATCAAACGATTAAGGAATGTCTTGATAGTGGTGCAACAGTCGCAGTAGCTGGTTCATACATCTACAATAGTGATAATCCAACTGAACAAATTAATAAGTTAAGAGAAGCAACCAAATGAAACTCAATATCTTAGTCGGTGGACCTAAGGAACAGTGGCCTAAGGAATTAGTGGATGGTAACGTTCGTGGACCGTGGATTGGTGTTGACAGAGGTGCATTGCGATTAATAAAACTAGGTATTACACCTGAGCTATCGATTGGTGATTTCGATTCAATGACTGAAAGTGAATTTAATTTAGTATCTAATCATAGTAAAAAAATTAAAATAGCTAATCCTGAAAAAGATGATACAGATACTGAATTTGCTTTGAGAGAAGCCATATCTGAATTTGAGTTTGATTCAGTGACGATTTATGGCGCTACAGGTGGTCGAATTGATCATTTATTGGCTAATTTGTTTTTTATTTTTAGAGAGCCATTTAATACAATGTTTGAAAAAATTTGTTTAGTTGATAAACAAAATTCAATTCGATTCTTTAAATCTGGTAAGTATCAGTTAATAAAAGAAGATGATAAAAAATATCTTGCATTTATTCCACTGTCACCAGTTAAAAAATTGAGTTTAATAGATGAGAAGTATACATTGAATCAAATTAATTTTGTGAACCCGATTTCATTAGCAAGTAATGAATTTATGGGGGATACAGGTGAGTTTAGTTTTGAATCTGGTATTATTATTGTGATTCAAAGTCGTGATGACGAAAAATAGAGCAAAAAAAAAGACTTAGCATAAATGCTGAGTCTTTTTAAATTGAATTAAACACGGGTAACTTTACCTGACTTTAAAGCGCGAGCAGATACATAAACTCTTTTAGGTTTACCATCAACTAAGATGCGAACTTTTTGTAAATTAGGTTTCCAGCTACGGTTTGTTTGGTTCAATGCATGAGAACGTTTCTTACCGAAAGTAGTCTTACGTCCTGTAATAAAATCTTTTGCCATATTCATATCCTCCTCTGCAATTCACTTAAAAAGCAAAGCTATGCTTACTTACCTAAACAAAAATATCATATTTAGCCATATAATGCAATACTTTTCTTTCAAGTAAATTTGCTTGACAGCTTGAAATTCCCGAAGGTAGGGGAATAGAATTTTCTTAGATGCTATTTTTCTTTTATTCTACCATATCCTATGATAAAATACTCTTATTGATTGTGTGAAAATATAAGGAGGCTATTCTTATGGCTGTTAAGATCAAAACGCAATTCGGTACGATTGATATTGATAATGAAGTTATTGCGACAGTTGTCGGCGGTGCCGCAACTGAAATTTTTGGGATTGTCGGAATGGCAAGTAAAAACCAAATTCGTGACAATGTGAATGAAATTTTAAGAAGAGATAATTATTCTAGAGGTGTTGTTGTTCGCCAGGAAGATAATGGTGTTGCTATTGATGTCTACATTATTGTTGGCTATGGCACAAAAATATCTGAAGTTTGTCGTAATGTTCAAGAAAAAGTGAAGTATAATTTAGAAACAATGCTAGGTGTATCTGCTAATTCAGTTAACGTGTTAGTACAAGGCGTTCGCGTACTAGGCGATTAGTAACTAGCTATTTTAGTAGTGACCAAGGAGGAAAAAGAAGTGACTGTTACGAAAATTACGGACCAAGAATTTAGAAAAATGGTCCAAATTAGCTCACAACGATTGGCTAAAAATGCCGAATTTATTAATTCATTGAATGTATTTCCAGTGCCAGATGGTGATACAGGTACAAATATGAACCTTTCGTTCGCAAGTGGGGCAAAGTATGTTCAAGATTCACCTTCTGAACATGTTGGTGAACTATCTTCGATTTTAGCTAAAGGTTTACTGATGGGTGCTCGAGGCAACTCAGGCGTTATTTTATCACAAATTTTTAGAGGCTTTTATAAACGGATCCAAGCTAAAGAGGTTTTAACTGCTACTGATTTGTCAGATGCTTTGACAGGTGGCGTAGAAGTCGCGTATAAAGCCGTTATGAAACCAACTGAAGGAACTATTTTAACAGTTGCAAGAGAAGCCGCTAAGGCTGCAAATAAAGCTGCCTCTGAGAGCGATGATGTTATCGTCGTTATGGAAGCAACTTATGTAGCTGCTAAAAAAGCATTAGCAACAACACCGGATTTATTACCTGTTTTAAAAGAGGTTGGTGTTGTTGATTCAGGTGGTCAAGGATTAACATTTGTTTATGAAGGTTTCTTTGATGCCTTAACTGGTAAGGAAACAATTAGTGAAGAATACAAACCAAATGAAAAAGAAATGGATGAAATGGTTAATGCCAGTCACCATCAGAGTGTTCAAAGTAAATTAAGTACTGAAGATATTAAATTTGGTTATTGTACAGAAATCATGCTTAAATTGGGTGCTGGTCGTTTAGTTGATCGTAAATTTGATTATGATGAATTTAGAAATCATTTAAGTGAAATTGGTGATTCTCTTCTTGTTGTGGCCGATGATGAAGTTGTTAAAGTTCACGTACATACAGAAAATCCTGGTGAAGTGATGACTTATGGTCAACATTATGGTTCATTAATCAAAGTTAAGGTTGATAATATGCGTCAACAACATGAGACAATTTTGGAAAATGATGAAGAAGAGACTGAAGAAACAAGTGAAACTGCAGTACCTAGCGAAATTGCAGTTATTTCAATTTCATCTGGTTCTGGTGTTGCGACACTTTTCAAAAGTTTAGGCGTTTCTTATATTTTAAGTGGTGGTCAAACAATGAATCCAAGTACGGAAGATATTGTTAAGGCAATTGAAGCAACTAAAGCTAAAAATGTGATTATTTTACCTAATAATAAAAATATTTTCTTAGCTGCTGAACAAGCTGTTGAAGTTTCAACAGTTCCAACAGTTGTTGTACCAAGTCGTACAATCGCTCAAGGAATGACAGCAATGCTTGGTTTTAATATTGATAGTACATTAGAAGAAAACAAAGATGCTATGATTGAAAACTTGGATACAGTAACTTCTGGTCAAGTAACAATTGCAGTTAGAGATACAACAATTGAAGGTATTGAGATTAAAAAAGATAATTATATGGGTATTATTGATGGTAGCATCAAAGTAACCGATAATGATCGTAAAAAAGTTGCAATTGAAATGACTAAAGAAATGTTGGATGAAGACAGCGAAATTATCACAATTATTGTGGGTGAAGACGGTTCTGAGGACGAAGCTAAAGAAATCGAAGAAGCCATTTATGAAATTGATGAAGATTTAGAAGTCGAAATTCACGAAGGAGACCAACCGGTCTATCCATACCTAATTTCAGTTGAATAAATAGTAAAAAGTAAAGGTGGGATGAGACTATGTTCTCTCCTGCTTTTTATATTCCGTAGAAAGTGAGGTATCATAATGTCATCATTGAATGATTCAGTTAGTGTTTTAACTGGTGTTGGGCCTAAAAAATTGACTGCACTTAATCAATTAGGAATTAATACAATCATAGATTTATTAACATTTTATCCGTATCGTTATGACGATTTAAAAGCAAAAAAATTATCTGAAATTACTGATCAAGAAAAAGTAACTCTAAAAGGAATTGTCTCTTCTGAACCAGTTTTAATTCGGTTTGGTCAGAAAAGAAATCTGTTAAACGTTAGATTACTAATTGATAGTGATAATATAACCGTTAGTTTTTTTAATCAGCCTTTTTTGCAAAAACAATTTGAGATTGGTAAAGAAGTAGCTGTGTATGGTAAATGGGATGATAAAAGAAAAAGTTTATCTGGGATGAAGTTATTGACGAAGCAAAATGATGATAGGTTATCAGCGATATATCGTTCTTCCAAAGATATTCATCAATCGGCAATTCGACAGTTAATTACACAAGCATTTGAGCAATATGCGAATCAAATTGATTCAATATTACCAAATGACCTGATTAAAAAGTATCGTTTAATTGATTGTAAGACGATGTTACATGATATTCACTTTCCACAGGATGAAAAAGATTTTCATGATGCCAAACGGACGGCTATTTTTGAAGAGTTCTTTTTATTTCAATTGAAATTACAGTATATTAAAAGAAATGATACTAAAAATGATGGTATTAAAATTAACTATCAAAATAATGAATTGAAAAAATTCATTCAGACGTTACCATTTGAATTAACGGCAGCTCAAAAAAGAGTCGTTAATGAAATTTGTTCAGACATGAAACAACCAATCCATATGAATCGATTACTTCAAGGTGATGTTGGATCAGGTAAAACAATTGTTGCAGCAATTGTGATGTACGCGGCTATTACGGCGGGCTATCAAGCCGTTTTAATGGCGCCAACAGAAATATTAGCTGAACAACATGCCAATAACATGGCTACCTTATTCGCAGATTTCCCAGTTAATGTTGCACTTTTAACTGGGTCAATGAAAGTTAAAGCTAGACGTGAACTATTAGCACATCTTGAATCAGGTGAGGTTAATTTAATTATTGGAACACATGCGATTATTCAACCTGATGTGTCATTCAGTCGCGTTGGATTAGTTATTACTGATGAGCAACACCGATTTGGTGTGAATCAACGTCGCATTTTAAGAGAGAAGGGGGCTGAACCGGACGTTTTAGCAATGACGGCCACGCCAATCCCTAGGACGCTAGCAATCACTGCTTATGGCGAAATGGATGTTTCTACGATTAATGAACTACCTGCAGGACGCCAACCTATTTCGACATCTTGGTTAAAGAGTTCTCAAGTAGGTAAAGGAATCGATCTCATTAAAGAACAGTTGATTCAAGGCTCACAAGCTTATATTATTACACCACTAATTGATGAATCTGAAACACTAGATTTAAAAAATGCATTAGCTTTATACGAAAATATGAAAGAAATATTTGAGCCAAAATATAAAGTTGGATTACTGCATGGCAAAATGAAGAATGATGAAAAGGATCAGATTATGGCCGATTTTAAGGCCAATAAATATCAAATATTGGTTTCAACAACGGTTATCGAAGTCGGCGTTGATGTACCTAATGCTACTGTGATGATGATTCATAATGCTGAACGGTTTGGGTTAGCGCAATTACATCAATTACGAGGTCGGGTTGGCCGTGGTAAGAAAGCATCTTATTGTATTTTAATTGCTGATCCTAAAAATGATTTTGGAAGACAGCGCATGCAAATTATGACAGAGACAACAGACGGTTTCGTCATTTCGCAAAAAGATTTAGAGTTGCGAGGTGCTGGCGATGTATTAGGCCGTAAGCAATCTGGAATACCTGATTTTAAAATCGGTGATCCCATAGGTGATATCAATGCATTACAAGTGGCCCAACAAGAAGCGCACGAAATAGTTTTTAGAGATGACTTTGAAAGTAATCCTGAATTTAAACCACTAAACGATTATTTAAAAAACCATCAAAATACAGATTTAAAATTCGATTAAATAAGTTAGGAGAATATAATTATGAAGTTAGCAGTTGATGCAATGGGCGGCGATTTTGCACCGCAATCAATCGTCGAGGGCGTTGAACGTGCTAGAGACGAAGATAGCACCATTCAATTTACGTTGTACGGAGATGAAAAAAGAATTCGTGAATTCTTAAAAGATGATAAAAATATCACAATTGTTCACACGGATGAGGAAATTGATGGGAATGATGAACCAGTTAAGGCAATTCGTTCAAAGAAAAAAGCATCAATGGTCTTAGCAGCTCAATCTGTTAAAGATGGTGAGAATGATGCCGTATTTTCATGCGGTAATACAGGGGCACTACTTGCTGCTGGTTTGTTTATAATTGGCCGTATTAAGGGTATTCCACGACCTGGTTTATTAGCAACATTGCCAGTTATTTCTAGTGATAATACTGTAAATTTATTAGATGCTGGAGCCAATGCGGATAGTAAACCTGAACACTTGCATCAATATGCTGTCTTAGGTAACTATTACGCTAAAAATGTTCGCCATATTAGTAATCCTAAAATTGGTTTATTAAATAATGGGACAGAACCACATAAAGGCAACAAAGTGACGCAAGAAGCGTACCAATTATTACAAAACGATACCGAATTAAATTTTGTGGGTAATATTGAATCTAATGATTTGCTTTCTGGTAAAGCTGATATTGTTGTTTCTGACGGATTTACAGGTAATGCTGTTTTAAAATCCGTTGAAGGGACAGCTTTAGGAATGTTTTCATTACTCAGAAGTGCCATTATGAGTGGTGGCTTGCGTGCTAAAATTGGTGCACTTTTACTGAAACCAAGTTTAAAACAATTGAAGAATAAAATGGATTCACCTAAGTATGGCGGTGCGGTTTTACTAGGTATTAAAGCACCAGTTGTAAAATCACATGGATCAAGTAAGGCTGAAGTTGTTTATTACACAATTAACCAAATCAATGATATGGTTAATACAGATGTAGTACCTAATATTGTTAACTATTTTGAAAAGGAAACTAGTGAAAATAAAATTAACTAGACATTTCTCTGAAAAATGGTTAAAATTACGTCATGATTCAAAAGGAGGCTATTGGAATGACAGAAGAAGAAATTTTTGGAAAAATTGTTAAAATTATAGACGAACATTTTGATTTGCCAGTAGAAAAAATTACGAATGACTTAGATTTTAAAAAGGATTTAGATGCAGATTCAATTGATGTTGTTGAGTTCGTTTTAGAACTTGAAGATACATTTGGTGCAGAAATTTCTGATGAAGATGCAGAAAGTTTAACAACTGTCGGAGACGTTGTCACTTTTATTAAAGCTAACCAAAAATAATAATTCAACACGTATATTAAATCGTTCATTAAAAGCGTTAGACAATGATATTTGTCAGCGCTTTTTTTGTATGGAGTACCTTTTAGTGATTAAAACAGGTATAATTGTAAGAGCAATAATGATAATAACGGAGGATAATAATGATTAAAGGTTTAAATGAAATGTTAGCAGAAGATTTTAATATTAAATTTGTGAATACGGATTTATTAGATGAAGCATTCACACAGGCATCATATGTAAATGAACATCCCAAAGAAAATTTAAAATTTTATGAACGAATTGAATTTTTAGGAGACGCTGTTTTACAATTAACAGTTTCAGAATATTTATATCAGCGGTATACAATGCTGCCACAAGGGAAATTAACGCGTCTAAGAGCTGCAATGGTATGTGAAGAGAGTTTCAGCGCATTTGCTAAAGAATGCCGATTTGATGAATTTATTCGTTTAGGTAAAGGTGAAGAAAAATCAAATGCACGTCAAAGACCTGCGTTATTATGTGATATTTTTGAATCTTTTGTAGGAGCGCTTTATCAAGATCAAGGTAAATTAGCTGTTGAAACATTTATCAGGAAAGTTATTTTTCCAAAATTAGACTTAGGCTGGTTTGACCATGTTATGGATTATAAAACGTCGCTACAAGAGTTTTTACAAAAAGATGGTGATGTTGTCATTACCTATGATGTTGTTGATGACCTTGGTCCAGAGCATGACAGACAATATGTTATGTCTGTCAGTGCTGATGGCAAAATCATTGGACAAGGGGCAGGACATTCTAAAAAAGTTGCAGAACAACAAGCAGCAAGTAATGCATTAGGATTACTCAGAAAGTAAAAATGTTCAGGGGGTTAGTGACGGATGAAATTAGAGTCTTTAGTCATTAATGGTTTTAAATCATTTGCAGACAAAACAACAATTGAATTTAAAGACGGGATGACTGGTATTGTCGGTCCTAACGGTAGCGGTAAAAGTAATATTATTGAAGCAATTCGCTGGGTACTTGGTGAACAATCAGCCAAAAATTTACGTGGAAATAAAATGCCTGACGTTATATTTGCTGGTTCAGGGAACAGATCAGCAGTTAATCGTGCTGAAGTTAGTATTATTTTTGATAATTCTGATTTTTATATTCAAGATAATCCTGAAAAAATAACCGTTACAAGACGATTATTTAGAGATGGTGTCAGCGAGTTTTTAATTAATCAAAAGCAGTGTCGTCTTAAAGATATAACCAATCTATTCATGGATACTGGTCTTGGAAAAGAGTCATTTTCAATCATTTCTCAGGGTAGAGTTGCTGAAATTTTTAATAGTAAGCCCGAAGACAGACGTTCGATTATTGAAGAAGTTGCTGGTGTTTTAAAATATAAACAAGAAAAAAATATTGCCACTCGCCAATTAGAAGAAACAAAAGGTCATCTTAACCGGGTTTCTGATATTATTTTTGAACTTAAAGGACAAGTTGAACCTTTACGTGAGCAAAGTAGTTTGGCAAAGGATTATTTATCTCAAAAAAAGCAATTTGATGAGTTAGAACTTAGTCGGTTGGTTAAAGAAATTAAAAGGCAATCGCAACTAAAAAGGGATGTCACACATTCGTTAGATAAGTTACTTGAAATGGATAGTGATTATAAGACTAAGGTCACTGTAAAAGAACATGAAATTGCAGGTTATCGCTCAGAACTAGAGAATATTGAAAAAATGATTGATCATACACAAAACAAACTATTAGATTTAACAATTAATAAAGAACGGTTGATGGGTCAAAGTAATATATCAACTCAAAAAAAAGATTTTGAAAAGCAAAAAATAACAGAATTAAAAAAAGAACAAGAATCGGTGAATGAACAAATTATTTTGAAACAAGAGTCATTAGCTAATTTAGATAAGCGGTCATTAGCTTTACAGAAAAATATTACTGATGAGAACATGTTTATTGAAGCGATTGATAAAACGTTAGAAACAGCGGATATTTCTGGACAAGATCGTTCAAAAGAATTAAGGCGCGTTGTTAATGATACTATTCAACAACGTACACGATTACAAAGTGAGAATGAGTTTTTACAAAAAACATTAAATTTTGATTCACAGGCTAAGGTTAATGATGACTTATTAGCTACTGAACAAGAGTATTTAACACAAGCAAAAAACGATTTTAAAACTAAAAAAACTGAATTTAATTTGATTGATAATAAATTAATTAATGAAGAAAAAGAATTAGCTAAATTAAAGATTGCCTTGAAAAAAAATAACGATTCTTACGAGGCACAGCAACGTAGATGGTTTGAAGCATCAAACGTTTTAGTACAGGCGAAAAATAAAAAGGATAATCTACTTTTGACGCAAAATAGTTATAACGGCTATTATCAAGGCGTTAAAGCAATTTTAAAAGAAAAAAATAAGTTTCCTGGTTTATATGGTTCAGTGGCAGAATTAATTACGGTCCCAAAGGAAATTAATCAAGCAATAGAGACAGCATTGGGTGCGCAATTACAACAGGTAGTTGTGCAAGAAGAGTCTGTTGCAAAGAATGCAATTAAATTTTTAACGGATAATAAATTTGGTCGGGCAACATTTTTGCCTATTTCAGCTATTAAGGGACGTTCTATCGGTGATGCACAACGTTTCGTCTTAAAGTATGAAGGAGTCATCGGTATTGCGTCAGAGTTAATTAAAGTTGAACCTCAATTTATTGAAATTAGTCAGTATTTGCTAGGGACAACAATTATCGTTGAAGATATGGATACGGCAATTAAAGTTAGTCGTGATTTGAATCATCGAGTTAAAGTTGTCACACGGACTGGAGAAGTAATAAATGCAGGTGGTGCAATAACTGGTGGTAAACAGCAACATACCAGTGGATTGTTAAATCAGAAGCAAACTATTCTACAATTAGATGAAAGTATCCAAAAAATGCAACAAGAATTAGAGGCTCGTGAAGTTCGTGGCAATGAAGCTAGAGTGACTGTTGAAAAGCAAAAAGAAATGATCGAGTCGCTTGAATTGATTGTTGTTGATTTAAAAAGTCAATATCAAACAACACAATCTAAATTAACAACTAGTCGGTTAATTTTAGAACAGCAAGAACTTAAAACGACTGAAAAATATGATGAATTTGAAAAAAATCAAACTGATAAAATTAATAACCAAATAAAATTTAAAGACAATGAACAAAAAATTATTGAATTAGCACGACAAATACAAGTAGCAAATAATGATATTTCTGATATTGACTTACAATTAAAAAATAGTAATCAATTTGAACAGCAGCAACAAGTTAAGAAACAAAACCATCGTGAAAGTTTATTAGTATTCCAAGAACAATTAAAACAGCAACACGCTAATGTTATGCTGCTGAATAACGATATTCAGGAATTAGTTGATAAAGCTACATTGATAAATCAACAACATCAAGACTTACTCAGAAATACCGAAAATAGTCAGGTGAAAGAAAAAGATATCCAAAAAGAATTACAAGAATTTCAAAGGCAAGCAGAAGAAGCCGATTTAAAGTTAGCTGATTTTAAAAAGAACAGAACTAATATTAATCAAACTTTAACTGAAGAAAATAGCCATTTATCTCGTTTATCTGAGTTGCAGAGAAATATTATTGCAGATAAAATCAAAGCTGAAAATCAACAACAACAACTTAATGAGTCGCTTGATGAGTTTCTAGCTAAGCTAGCTAGTGATTTTCAACAGACTTTTGAAGAGGCTGAAAAATTAGAAAGTCAGCAACCTCTTGAACAAATTTTGGCGCAACAAAAATTATTGAGAAAAGGGCTAAAAGAAATTGGTGAGGTTAATGTGGCCTCGATTGATGAATTTGAAAGAGTTAATGAACGTTACTCATTCTTATTAGACCAACAAAATGATTTATTAGAAGCCGATGAACAATTAAAGAAAACTATGATGGATATGGATACTGAAGTTGAAAAAAGATTTAAAGCTAGTTTTATTGATATCTCTAAGAAATTTGAGGAGATATTCCCTGTTATGTTTGGTGGTGGTAAAGCTAGATTAGAATTAACTGATCCAGAAAATCTTTTAACAACTGGAATTGATATTCTAGCGCAGCCGCCTGGTAAAAAAGTTCAAAGTTTGAGTTTACTTTCTGGCGGAGAACAAGCTTTGACCGCAATTACGCTACTATTTGCTATTTTAAGAGTAAAACCAGTTCCTTTTTGTATCTTGGATGAAGCAGAAGCTGCGCTTGACGATGCAAATGTAGCTCGATTTGCTAGTTATCTAAAATCATTTCATCAAGAAACGCAATTTATTGTGATAACGCATCGAAATGGAACAATGGTTGAAGCTAATATTTTGTATGGTGTTACAATGCAAGAGTCTGGTATCTCTAAAATGGTTTCGGTATCATTAGACAAAACGGTTTGATATACTAATAAAAGATTAGGAGGCGCTACAGATGGGAATATTTAGTAGAATTAAGCAAGCTTTTACAGGTGAAGAACCAGAATCATCTGAACAAGAAAAATATGATAAAGGCCTTGAAAAATCAAGAAAAACCTTTGGACAACGCTTAAACTCACTGTTTGCTAATTTTAGAACAGTCGATGAAGATTTTTTTGAAGAGTTAGAAGAAACTTTAATTGAAGCTGATGTTGGATTTGAAACGGCTATGAAAATTAGCCGTGAGTTACAAGAAGAAGTTAAATTAAGAAATGTAAGCAATCCAGATGCTGTTTCTGCAGCAATTATTGAAAAATTGGTAGATTTGTATGAATCAGAGGGTAAAGACGAAGATAATTCTATTGCGCAAGCTGAATCAGGTCCAACTGTTATTTTATTTGTTGGTGTTAATGGCGTTGGTAAAACAACAACTATTGGGAAACTAGCACACCGTTATCATGAAGAAGGCAAAAAAGTACTCTTAGCTGCTGGAGATACATTTAGAGCGGGTGCAATAGAACAACTTGCTGAATGGAGCCGTCGTGTTGATGTCGATATCGTTCGTGGACCAGAAAAAAGTGATCCAGCCTCTGTTATTTTTGACGCGGTAAAACGTGCCAAAGAAGAAGATTACGATATTTTACTAGTTGATACAGCTGGTCGTTTGCAGAATAAAGTTAACTTGATGAATGAATTAGATAAAATTAAACGAATCATTTCTCGAGAAATTCCAGATGCACCTCATGAAGTTTTACTTGTTTTGGATGCAACAATGGGTCAAAATGCTTTAATCCAAGCTAAACAATTTAAAGAAACAACTGATGTGAGTGGTATTGTATTAACTAAGCTAGATGGAACTGCTCGTGGTGGTATCGTGTTAGCCATTCGTAATGAAATGCATTTACCAGTAAAACTTGCTGGATTAGGTGAGCAAATGGATGACTTACGTGATTTTAATGCAGAAGATTTCATTTATGGTTTGTTTAAAGGACTTATTCAAGAACAACCTGAATCAACAGAAGAATAATCTTAGAAGTCAGATTAAACTAATCGGACTTCTTTTTGCTATTGACGTTTAGGGCTAAAATCGGTACCCTTCTAAGTAGGACTGAATGAAACAAAAACGAAGGAGTTTTTTTAGTGGCGATTGATAAAACAAATCGAGTAAATGCATTGTTTGAATTTTATGAGTCATTATTAACTAAAAAACAGGCTGAATATATGGCCATGTACTATGGTGATGATTTTTCACTTGGTGAGATTGCGGACAATTTTGATGTTAGTCGGCAAGCCGTTTATGATAATATCAAACGAACAGAAAAAATTTTAGAAGATTATGAAGATAAGTTGAATTTGTATCATAATTTTATTCAACGTAATGAAAAATTAGACCAAATTAAGCAATACACAGATAGTACTTATAAAGAGGATCAAAAATTAACCGATCTAATTAATCAATTAGAAGAATTAGACGAAGAGTAAGGGTAGGTAGTTAAAAATGGCATTTGAAGGATTAACAGAAAGATTACAAAATGCGATGACGAAACTCCGTCGCAAAGGTAAAATATCTGAAACTGATTTAAAAGAGGTTATGCGTGAAATTCGCTTAGCCTTACTTGAAGCCGATGTTAACTTTACAGTGGTTAAAGAGTTCGTTAAGGTTGTTCGTGAACGTGCAATTGGTGCGGAAGTACTTGAGAGTTTAACGTCATCACAACAAATCGTCAAAATTGTAAATGAAGAATTAACTAAAGTCATGGGTGAAACAGCTGTTCCATTGAACAAGTCATCTAAAATACCAACAATTATTATGATGGTTGGTTTACAAGGGGCTGGTAAAACAACCACAGCTGGTAAACTTGCTTTAACATTAAAAAAAGAAGAAAATGCGAGACCTTTAATGATAGCAGCCGATATTTATCGTCCAGCTGCTATCGACCAATTACAAGTTTTAGGTCGAGATTTGGAAATACCTGTTTTTGAATTGGGTACAAAAGTAAACCCTGTTGAAATTGTTCGACAAGGTTTAGCACAAGCTGCAGAAAATAAAAATGATTACATTATTATTGATACAGCTGGTCGTTTACAAATTGATGAAACGCTAATGGACGAATTAGCTCAAATTAAGGCCTTAGCGAACCCAAATGAAATTCTTTTGACTGTTGATTCAATGACTGGACAAAGTGCGGTAGATGTTGCTAAAGGCTTTAATGAACAATTAGATGTTACTGGTGTCGTCTTAACTAAATTAGATGGTGACACTCGTGGTGGTGCTGCGTTATCAATTCGTTCAGTGACGGGTAAACCAATTAAATTTATCGGACAAGGTGAAAAATTAACTGATTTGGACGTATTCTATCCAGATCGTATGGCATCAAGAATTTTAGGCATGGGTGATATGCTCACGCTGATTGAAAAAGCACAACAAGATTTTGATGAAAATGAATCAGCTAAAATGGCTGAAAAATTTCAAGAAAATACATTTGATTTTAATGATTTTTTAAGTCAAATGGATCAATTACAAAAAATGGGTCCTATGGAAGATATTATGAAGATGATTCCAGGGATGGCTAATAATCCAGCTATGAAGAATGTTAAAATGGATCCCAAGGATATTGACCATATGCGTGCGACAGTATACTCAATGACACCTAAAGAACGCGAAAATCCAGACATCTTGAACCCCAGTCGTCGACGACGTATTGCTGCTGGTGCAGGTCGTCCAATTGTTGAAGTTAACCGAATGATTAAGCAATTTGGCGAAATGAAGAAAATGATGAAGAAAATGAATAGCGGTAATTTTGAAGGTATGGAAGGGATGCTTGGCAAGGGCGTAACAGGTCGCTTAGCTAAGATGTCTATGAATTCTATGGTTCGTAAGAACAAGAAAAACAAGAAAAAACGTATGAAGAAAAATAAAAACTCTAGAAAATAATCATTAAATAACCAATACTGGTATGGCTTAAGGGACATTTTGATAATTTATTTTAACTGTCAAGAAAAAAACCTTTACAAGCTGATAAATAACTGGTATATTAATTATTGTTGAAGTAGATATCAGGAGGTGTATATTAATGTCAGTAAAAATTCGTTTAAAACGTATGGGTTCTAAAAAGAGACCGTTCTACCGTGTCGTTGTAGCTGATTCACGTTCACCACGTGATGGCCGTTTCATCGAAAACGTTGGTACTTACAACCCATTAACAGAACCACAAACAGTAACACTTGAAGAAGAAAGTATTTTAAACTGGTTGAACAATGGTGCACAACCATCAGATACTGTACGTAACATTCTTTCAAATGCAGGCATCATGAAGAAATTCCATGAAGCTAAATTCTCTAAAAAATAAGGACGATTAAATGACTGAAGCAGAAGTGACAAGTTTAATTTTAACAATTGTCAAACCGCTTGTTGAAAATCCTGATGATGTCCAAATAGGACAGAAACAAGATGATCATTATGTCTATTTTGAATTATCTGTGAATTCAGATGATATTGGCCGTATTATTGGGAAGCACGGACAAGTTGCGCAAGCTATTAGAACAATAATCTATGGTGTGCGTTTAACAAGTTCGAAACGAGTGCGTCTAAACATATTAGATTAAAATAGTAACTCTTGAATGAAGCAGCAATGTTTTGTTTGGGAGTTTTTATTTTACAATAAAAAGGAGTAAATATGGATTATTATCAAGTAGGAACAATCGTCAATACTCATGGAATCAAAGGAGAAGTTAGAGTTATGGCTACAACTGACTTCGTTTCTGAGCGTTTTAAAAAGGGAACCGTCTTGTATCTGTTTGATAAGAGCGGAAAACAAGTTATTTCGTTAACGGTTATGACCTATAGACATCATAAAAATTTTGAACTCGTGACGTTTGAAGGATTACAAGATATTAACCTGGTTGAGAAGTATAAAGGATTAGATCTTAAAGTCGCTGATAAAGGTCTTCGGGAATTAGAAGAAGGTAATTACTATTACCATCAAATTATCGGCTTAGATGTCCAAAATGAAAATGAAGAAAAAATTGGCTCTATTTATGAAATTTTAAGCCCAGGAGCTAATGACGTTTGGGTTGTTAAGCGTCAGGGACAGGGTGATTTATTGTTACCAGTTATTAAAGATGTTATAAAAACTGTCGATATTGATAACAATATTGTAACGGTTGAACTTTTAGAAGGATTGGACGACTAAATATGAAAATTGATGTTTTGAGTTTATTTCCAGAAATGTTTGATGGTCCCATGAAACAATCAATTGTTGGTAAGGCAATTGATAAGGACGTTCTTGATTTAAAAATTACTAATTTTAGAGATTTTACAACTGATAAACAAAATCATGTGGACGATTACCCATATGGTGGTGGTGCAGGTATGTTATTACAAGCACAGCCAGTTTTTGACACTTTAGAAGCTGTTCAAAAGGAATCTGACACAAAAGGTAAAGTTATCCTTTTAGATCCAGCAGGACGTAAATTTGACCAAAATGTGGCTGAAGAATTTGCGAAAGAAGAACATCTAACATTTATTTGTGGTCACTATGAAGGCTATGATGAACGTATCCGCGAACTTGTAACTGATGAGGTTTCACTTGGTGATTACATTTTAACGGGTGGGGAACTAGGAGCCATGGTCATGATTGATGCGACTGTTCGATTGTTACCTGAAGTTTTAGGCAATAAAGAATCTGCTCCCGGAGATTCATTTTCAAACGGCTTGTTAGAATATCCGCAATATACACGGCCAGCTGATTTTAGAGGGATGAAAGTTCCTGAAGTTCTAACAAATGGGAATCATAAATTAATCGATGAATGGCGTCAAAAAGAATCATTGAGACGAACATTTGAGAGAAGACCAGATTTGTTGAAAGATATTCAATTATCTAAACAACAAGTTGAATGGTTAGCTGACATAAAATCTGGAAAGTAAAGGAAATAACCTTTACGCCTATAAAGTAATATGATACAATTTTAAAAGTGGTTAAAAGCCACATAAAATTACGATATTCCGCTGGCATAGTGAATGTGAATGAATTTCTGTTGAAAAGGAGATCCAAATTATGAGTCCAATGATCGCAAAACTTACAGAAGCACAATTACGTACAGATATTCCTGAGTTCCGCCCAGGTGATACTGTTCGAGTTCACGCCCGTGTTGTTGAAGGCACACGTGAACGTATCCAACTTTTCGAAGGTGTCGTTTTAAAACGCCGTGGTAAAGGTATTAGTTCAAGTTACACTGTTCGTAAAATTAGTAACGGTGTCGGTGTTGAACGTACTTTCCCATTGCATTCACCTCGTGTTGCTAAAATTGAAGTTATCCGTCATGGTCGTGTTCGTCGTGCTAAATTGTACTACTTACGTGCCCTTAATGGTAAAGCTGCTCGTATTAAAGAAGCTCGCCGTTAGATTGACGTTGAAAAGCCTTGGTAATCAAGGCTTTTTTATTTGTCTAAAAATTTGGTAGACCTATATAATTGAACCTTGCTTCAAAAAGTCGCATTAAAGTCGCTAAAAGGGGCAGAAAAGGGGCAGAAATTATAAGTTTTCGATTTCTAATTAAAGTTTATAATTAATATTTTCAATAACATATAGATATATTTTTATCAATTTTTTAATTCTTTTTGTGCATTACGGAAAAAAGTATTAATTTAAGAGGCTGGCTTTTTTAAGTTTTTAAAGTATTAACTTAGATTAATATTATAGTTAAATTATTTGAAGTAACATTAAAATTATGATAGCGTTAGATTGTTGTTAATGAAAAAGTATTAAAGTAATAGCTATTTTAATGAAGTTTTGTTCAGTATTATTAGTACCTAATCATATTTATGCTCAGGATACATTTATGAGCCGTGATATAACTAAAGCATATAATATAGGAGTCAAAGAGGGTAAAATTAAGCAATAGGATATGAACTATCAAGAGTTTTATGATTTGTGTAGTTCATCTATTTGGCCTGTATATGAAAATCAAGTTAAGCCGGGTGCTAAAACTACTCTTACTGAAATGATTGCATAAGATGACAAAGCAAAGCATGCGAGCAAGAAAGATTTTTTTCAGCAATATACAAAAAGGGTGCTCATGTTGAGGCATATAGAAAAAAGAAACATTATGGATTGCTTGGCAATTTTAGTAGTCCGTTCAAGCCAAATGATATTCATAAAATAACATCATAATAATCTGAGAGAGGGGTTTTAAAATGAAAGTAATTAAAGAAGCAAGCGGATGGATACTTCGGGGACTACTTCTTTTTAGTGGATTATGTTATGGTGGTCTCATTTATCCAAGTATAGTAATACATGGAAAATTAGCGCCATTTTCATATTATTTTGGAGGCACATTATGGGACGATTTGGCAGTGGTCATGGGATTATTAACATTTTTATTGTTAATAATCCTAGCTATAATGCCTAATAGATATTTAAAACGTTTTTGGAAATATTTTTTTATTATTACAGTGAGTATATTAGTACTTTCACTCCCAGGTGGTGCATTTTTGTTATTAACTATAATTCCTTTGTGGGAACTGATTATTATATTGGTAATAGAATGGGGAATTACATTAGGGCTTTTGTTTATAATCAAAAGCGTAGATTAAATTGGGTCTGCGTCAAATAGTGATGGTGAGACAATAAACGTCTAATCTAATTAAGGGAAATCCAAAAGGATTTCCTTTTTTTAGTTATGAATTAATAAAATTCTTTCAAAAAGATGATGTCAGTTTCCGAAACCGTAACTGCTACGTTTAAGTGTTTTAATTTTTCGATTAAGTCCTTCTATAGGACCGTTTTAATAAGTTGAAGATAAAAATATTTTCAATATAATGTGGATTCTTTATGAAAGTGGTTATTACAGTATCCATTTCACTGTTATTTGGTTGATAGTTTTCTAATAACTGAGTTTTTAAAGATTTATATTCTCTATTTTTATGATCAATTATCTGATTTAAAGTATCTATACGAACACAATCTAAGGCTTTACCAGCCAGTTAAACTAAATGAAAACGATCAATAATTATTTAAGCATTTGGGAATAGTTGATGAATGATACTTTGATATTGAGCATTCAGGTCTACAACAACAGAGGTTACAAATTGTCTTTCTTTTAGAATATATGCATTAAAAAAATGTTCCTTAATAACACTGTTAAAACGATTAGGCAGTATCGCTACAAAATTATGTGTTTCAGCATCAATCGCACTTTGACATGAAGCCCAAATAAAGCGTTGGTTCCGTAATCGCAAATGAAATTCATAGCCATTTACGCTAGAAATTCTAGCATTAACTAAACGTGTTCCATTTTTGATCATAGTTAAATAGCCACAATCTGGGTCTCTTGGAGGTATGTATGTTAATGGTGCATCTATGATATTAACTTTTCTTTTACGTGATACTATTCTAACAAAATCATCGGAAACGTTAATTTTCTTAATATTTTCGTCTTCTGTTCCTAATAGTAATAGTGCGGAATTAATTGTGATCATCAGCATCCCTCGCTTTTGATTATGTTTTGCAACTTAATCATAGCAGGGGCCGGTGGCCTCTTTTTTTGTTTTCAGAATAAAAAACTGGTGTTGATGAATTTTATTTTACCAACACCAGAAAGTGTACACCCTCAAAGTTTATAATTAACATTTTGTTGTTGGGTTACTATTGGTTTATAATAAAAAATAGATAAGGGGGTTATTCAATGAATAAACTATGGGTGACGTTTTCGCAAAAATTGTTAAGAGTTGATTTACGTTTTAAAAAAACTTTTGTTTATCAAGCAATTGAAAAAACATTTGCAATTATCTTACCGTTTATTATTATTGGAAGTTTTAGTATGGCGCTTAGTTCTAGCGTTTTATCAGAACAAGGGTTCTTTAATCAAGTATATAATATTTCATCATGGTTACCTTATGAAAAAATCATAACAAATATATTCGAAATTATTAATACAGTTACAATGAGTTTTATCGCAGTAATGACAGCTTTTTTGAGCGCAAAATACATGACTCGGTCCTTTAAAAAAGATGAACAAATTGCAGGATTCACTGGGGCAGTCGGGATGCTTATTTTGAATTATAATTTATCAAGTTTAAACCCTGATAGTGATCAGGGGACATTCTTGATTCAAGAGTTAGGTGTTAAAGGGATTTTTATCTCACTGATTTTGGGGGTCTTTGTAGGATATATCTTTAAATGGTTTTCACCTAAAAATAAGCAAGAAAAAGTAGATCAATATACATTTATTTCTCGTGGTTTAGAGAGTCTGTTGCCGATAGTGATAATATTGGGGATTTTAATTGGACTAGTCATGTTAGTTTCATTGGTTAATCAAATCGGTGTGAATGGTCTCTTATATTCTATGTTTAGATTAACAGAAGTTAAATCAAGGCATTTAATTATAACTATTTTATTTTTATCCTTTTTCAATACTGTTTTATCTGGTATAGGAATTTCTGGTTCTTTAGGAATTGCACAAGGCGGCTTAGATGATACTTCGGTTGTCAGTAACTTAAGTTATGCGTTAAAGCATGGCACGTCTTTTGGTGTACCTTTTCCTATCTCTATACATACAATTTATGACAGTTTTGGTAGCTTTGGTGGAACAGGAATGACCTTATCTTTAATTATAGCAATATTGATAATGTCTAAAAATAAAAATAGTCGTAAAATAGCAAAAATATCAATTATTCCAAGCTTTGTGAATATTAATTTTCCATTGATGTTTGGGTTACCAATTATTTTAAATCCTATTTTAATGGTTCCGTTTATCTTATCACCCATCGTTTCAATGTTGATTGGGTACTTCTGTATTTACTTTAAGTGGATACCTCCAGCAGTTTACAGCTTACCTGAAACGACTCCAGCACCATTAATGGCATTTTTAGGAACTGATGGGTATTGGAGTACATTAGTTGTATCAGGAATTGTGCTTATTATTACAGTTTTAATTTATATGCCGTTTGTAAAATTAAATAATAAGGCAATGAATATTGATGGAGGTAAGCTAAATGAAAAATAAACGGAAAATAGTTAAATACGTGTTTATTTGGATAGCTATCTTAGCTTGTTTTTTAGCTGTTATCGTACCGGCAAATACATGGAACACTAAAAAGGTCAAAACAAGCCGAATTATTCATAATTCAAAGTTAAATCCAGTTATTTTAATACCAGGAAGCAGTGCAAATCAAGATCGATTTGATGAATTGATTGATGTTTTAAATACTTCAACAAATCGAACGCATAGTTTGTTAAAGATAACGGTTCAGAAAACTGGAAAACTTAAAATTACTGGTAAAATAGCTAAACGAGATATGCAACCTTTCATAGTTGTTGGTTTTGAAGATAATTCGAATGGCTATAATAGTATAAAAAAACAAGCTAAATGGTTTGATATAGCGTTTACGTATCTTGCTGATAAATATAAATTTAATCAATTTAATGGTATCGGGCACTCTAACGGAGGTCTTATTTATACGACATTTTTAGAAGAATATTTTGATGATAAAGCGGCCTCAATTAATACGTTAATGACGATAGGTTCACCATATAATGGTGAAGAAACTAATCAGAGTACAAGAACACAGATGTTAGCGGATTTTGTAAAGAATCGAAAAAAAATTCCAACTAACTTAGTGTTGTACTCGATTGCTGGAACAGATAATTACAATAATGATGGAATTGTTCCATATCAAAGTGTTAATGCCGGAAAATATATTTATCAAAATCAAGCGAAATCCTATACAGAAATAACTGTCACAGGAAATGAATCGGAACATTCTGATTTACCACAAAATAAGCAAATTGTTGCTTTAATTGAACAGTATATTATTGCTTCCCAAAATTCTAAAAATAGTGGACCAGATGATAAGAAAATTTAGAGTAGTGCTTGATTATTATTGTGATGAACTATGTATAGTTGCACATTGTAAAAATAGTCTTAATGATCTTAAATATGTACAGTATATCAATTAAACAGACAATGTCGATGGCGAGTGTTGTATTTAATTATTGAAAGTAGTATAAAATATAGGCCTTTGTTAACTATTGCTGATCAATGATATTAAAAAAGTTCTAATCGCTAAGTGATTAGAACTTTTTTGTATGAATTTTAAGAGTATAAAGTGGTTTAGTTCAAAATTTATAAACATTTTGAAAGCTAATGCGCTATATAAAATGTATCTATGACAACAAATAAGTTGGGAAAAAATATTTAACTAGTTTGGGCGGGGTTTCATAATGATATGTCTAAAAAAACTGGCCAATTCCATAATGAATTAACATGGTTATTAAACCAATGATAATATTTCGTATAATGGCAACTTTAATTTTACCATCACCTAATTTGGAGCTAATAAAGGCAGTTAAAGCTACAGCTACTGAAACCGCAATAATTGTACCTATCATTTTCCAATTGTTTGGTAATATAATAATGGCAAGTAGTGGGAAAATACCACCTAAAGCTGCAGAGATTAGTGAGGAAAAAGCGGCATCCCAAGGGTTCATATAGTGTCCTAATTCGAGACCGTATTTAACATTAATAATCGTTTCTAGTGGCTTTTTTTGCATTAATTCTGTAGCAATTTCAAAAGAGGTTTCTTCAGAAACGCCCTTAGCCGTATAAAAATTTTGAACATCATGAATTTGATCAGTACGACTCGTAATCATACGCTGTTTTTCGACGGCAACAGCTGCTTTTTCGGTGTCACTTTGTGAACTGACAGAGGCATATTCGCCAGCTGCCATAGAAAATGCGCAAGCTATTAGATCAGTTAACCCAGCGATGAAAATAATGAAATTATCTGTTGTAGCTGCTGCAACACTGAACAGGACACCTACAACAGTTAAAATACCATCATTAGATCCTAGTATACCTGCACGAAGTGAATTAAGTTTTTCATCCATTGTTTTGTATTTTTTTTGTTTAATTTTGGTTTCAGATGTCATGAAATTAAGTGTCCTTTCCTAATGAGCAAATAAAGTACCAATAAAGTAAGTGACTAGCATTGTTAAAATACCAGAAATAATATTACGAATAACTGATTTTGTCCGATTTGAGTTACCCAAAGTTGCAGCACTAAATCCTGTGATAGCTAGTGCAATAATGACAGAAATAGATGTGGCAATGACCTTAAATTCAGCAGGGAATAAAGTAATTGCAAGTAGGGGCAGCAATGATCCAATCGGAAAAGAAATCATTGATGCAATCGCAGCCGCATAAGGATCCGTATAGACGTTAGGATCAAAGCCATATTTTTCACGTACAATAGTATCTAATGGGTTAGCCGACATCATTTCATCTGTAGCTTTTAATGCTAAGGATGAAGAAATACCTGTTTTAAAATATTTTTGATAAACATAATTATATTCCTTATCATAATTATGTTTTAGATTGTACTTGGAATTGGCAGTAGCAACTTCTTGCGAATCTTTTTGGGTACTTACAGAAACATATTCTCCCATAGCCATTGAGACAGTACCGGCAAGCATACCAGCAATACCTGAAATGAAAATAGAAAAATTATTGTTCGTAGCGCCAGCGACACCAATGACAATCCCAGCAACGGAAAGAATACCATCATTAGCTCCCATAACACTAGCTCTTAAAACATTTATTTTCTGAGATAAAGATAATTTTTTAGACATAACTCTCTCTCCTTTGTTATAATGATTCTAAATATATAATCATTATAAATCAATTCAATAGATAAAGTCCACATATTTTATGAAATATGAGATAATGAACAGAGTGAATTAAGAAAATGGGGGTCGTTAAATTGATCGATAAAAATCTTGACCAGGCTTTAGAAATTTTAAAAGAACGTGGCGTACGTATAACACCACAGCGTAAAATAATTCTTGAATATTTAGTAACGCAACATAACTACCCATCTGTTGAACAAATTTTTAACGGAATTAAAGATGGAAGCGTAGGGTTAGGCATAGCTACCGTTTATAATACGTTACAAATATTAGTTGCTCAAAAATTAGTGATAGAATTGTCTAATGGCGATGATGGTAAAATGCGCTACGATTATTTTGGTATTCCACATTATCATGCTATCTGTCTTAACTGTGGCAAAATAACAGATATATTTACAGAATTAACTTTTCATGAGGCAGAGCAAGAGGCGGAAAATAAAAGTGGTTATATAATTGAAAGTACACATGTCGAGACGTTTGGATATTGTCCAGAATGTCAAATAAAACTGGGTTTAACAGAAAATAAATAATATATATCAGTAGATAAAATAAGCTTTAAAAATATGGTTGGTAGTACCAATTTGTAGATAGTACCCATTTTACATAAAGGTTACAGCTGTACAAAATCAGATGTCACACCTTTAGTATAAATAATTAAAGAGTTATATTATTAAGTTTTTGCGTTATACAAACTAATATTTCCACAAAAAAAGCAGAACTTATAGTTCTGCTTTTTTTGTGGAAATATTTAAGTAAATGACCAAGGCACAAATTTCACACAGTAAGATTAAAATTGTCATTGGAACATAAGAATGATCCCCCATAATCCCAACGAATGGAGAAAGAATACTTCCAACTAGATTCATACCAACACCAAGTATGGCAGAAGCACTTCCTGCGTGTTGCCCTTGTTTCTGCATAGCTAATGAGAAGGCCGTTGTATTTACGATACCAACCATTGAAACAATTAAAAATAAACTGATGAGCACTAGTAATAACGAGTTACTAATAAATAATGAGGTCGTTAATAGTAGACTACCAAGTAAGGCAAGGTAAACACCTAATTTTAGACCAGTCTGTTCAGAAAAAGTATCTGAAATTCGTGAACTTAATTGAGACATTATAACGATACCTAAACCATTAATTGCATAGACTAAACTGAACATATTAGAGGATAGACCAAAAAGATTTTGTAAAACAAATGATGATCCAGAAATATAACAGAACATTGCACCTGAGATAAAGCCTTGAATTAGAGCATAACTCAAGAAAAATTTATCAAAAATTAAACTTTTAAGAATTTTTTTCGTTGAATCACCAGTATTTGATTGCGACTTCTCTGGCACAATCTGGTTAGTTTCTGGTAACGTCACTAATACAAGAAGAAATAAAAGAAAACCAATTACAGTTAAGATAACAAAGATACCGCGCCAAGATGTGAATTTTAGAATAAAACTGCCAAGTATGGGCGAAATAATCGGGAAAATTCCATTAACAGCCATTAAGAGCGAGAAAAAACTGGTTAATTTTTTTCCGGTGTATAGGTCTCTAGCAATTGCTCGAGAGATTACAAGACCAGCAGATCCCGCTAAACCTTGCAATAACCGGATAATAACCAAAATTGTTATATTCTGACTTGTTGCTGCGATGATAGAGGTAACAGCGAACAAGATGAGTCCCAAAAGTAATGGCTTTCTACGGCCAATTTTATCACTGTAGGGTCCAACTATTAATTGGCCAAGCGCCAATCCAAGTAAACAAGTCGTAATCGTCAACTGGGTAAGCGATGCAGTTGTATGTAAGTGTTGTTGAATAACTGGTAATGCTGGTAAATACATGTCCAATGATAATGGACCAAAAGCACTTAATGTTCCTAATAAGAAGGTTAAAAATAATTCATGTTTTTTAGGATTTTTAAAATAAGAAAAAACCAACAAATTCACGTCCTTTTAAATGATTAATAAATATACCATAGAATAAATATTAATAAGTTACAATAGTATTGTTAAAATTTTGGTCTATCAATATAAGTTGCTTAGGTTTATGCGTTAATCGATTTAACAATTCAGGTACTTCTAATGAAGATAAATGTGAATTGATTGGGAGACTATCTTTATTATTTTCCAATAAATCGGTCAGTGAATAGCTATTTTGGGTAGACAAATTAAAATCGCCTAACTTATTTTCTATATTTACCAAGATATATTTCTCAGGATGCCTTTTAATTCCTACAGAAGTAGCATCATTTAATGAAATCACTTCTGAATCAGGATAAAAATACGTCAATAATTGGGAGGTTGGCTTATCTAGTACGATTATTTTTTCTAACTTGTTAGCTACTGTCGCTAACTTATGAATTAAATAAAGATTTTCGTTGGCAACGTTAATAGCAGTTAATTCTTCGACTTTTAAAAGTTTAATGAGATGATCTAGAATCGTAATTTCAGTGTAGTAATTAGTATCTGTTGTGTCGACAGTATTTAAAATTAGAACATCTAAAGGTAGTCGGTTTAAGTCGTGAATCCATTTCTTCGTTCTCTTTTTATGAGGTCCAGCTAAGCGAGTATCACCAGCTAAGAAGGAGTACTTCTGCTTTTCATCTTCTACTAAAAAAGCTAATGAACCCGTGTGTACTGAATCTGATAAAAAACCAATCACTGTAAAATCTCCAATAGTTAGTGCGGTGTTAATCGGAATAATTTTGTAATTTAAGTGTGTTTCACTAATTTTACCTAGTAAGACAAATTGTTGTTTTAATTCAAATGCCTCTTTGGATAAATAGATAGGTAATTTTTGCATCATAGAAGATTCAAGAATTTTTTCATGGATATCTATTGAGAAGTATGAAAGAAAAAGAGCGTCTGCTTGTTCATTTAGTTGTGAATTAACGTTAAATTGAAAGATTGAATGTGAACTTTTAAATTGTGAACTACTATCAAATAAGTTGTTTACTATACTAATTTTGGTCATTATATTCCTCTCTTTCTAATTAGAACTATCATACCATGATGAACCTGAGTCGTCATGCTTGTCTAAAATAATCAGTGGTGTACAATGTAATTATTAAATAAGAAAGCTGGTAATTTCATGTATTTAAAAATAAGTGAAGACGCAAAAAGCAAGATTATGAAACTTATGGGTAATGATTCAGAAATCTTGCTTGATTTTGACGATGGTGTTGGTGCTTTATCAAATGAAGGAACATGTACGTTAGATTCAAGCTTTAGAATGTTAGTAATTGATGACCAGAACGATAGCAAGGCATATGATGGAACAATTGATTCAGATTTAGGTCCCATTAGAGTAAAAGGGTACAGCAAAACTTATATGGATGAGAACATGCAACTTGTCGTTAATGAACGATTCAACAGTTTAGCATTACATGGAGATAATTCAGGACTATTAACAGGTAATGTTAGCTTAGAAAGTCTTGTTAAAAACTAATAAAAAATCGTAAACAATAAAAATTGTTTACGATTTTTTTTAGTTTATTTTTTAATTTTTCTCTCATAACGTGTGTAGTAAAGGAAAGCAACTAGTCCAGAAAGGACAGGACCAGATATCATCCAGAGAGCATTACTTAATGTATCGCTGATAACAGTGAAAATAATTCCAAAGGCTAAAACTAACCAGACGACAATAGTAATAATATTTGTAAGTGTTCTATTCTTATAAACTTCAAAAGGTCGATTTAAGTCTTGACGTTTTTTAAAGAATGGAAATGCACCAATTAAAAATAGATAAGGTACAGAAGTTGAGATATTTCCCATTAACGTTAATTTTGAATAGAATAATGTTGAATTTGAACCTCCAAATGAAACAGCCATGATAATGACAATAACGACGGCAGCTTGAATCCACATTGCAAATTCAGGCATACTATGCTTATTTAATTTCGTCATTTTTGCTGGCCAGATATCCTTAGGTGTTCCAAGAATAAATGATTTGAGTGGTGAGTAAATCAAGACGAAGAATGCACCTGTATAAGCCATGAACATACTTAAACCAGTAATTCTAGCAAGTGTATGACCAAAAATTGTCGAAGCACTTGCGCTCATACCAAAGCTTTGACCTGCAAAATTACCTAAGTTTTCCATCAATATGTAAGAGATGTTACCTAAGTTGGCATTTTGACCACCAAGTTTACTCCAGTTTGTACTAACACCCCAGAAGAAGATTGAGATTGAGTAAGCAAAAAGAATTAATAAAGTGGAAATGATTAAACCCTTTGGAAAATTTTTCTTAGGATTTCTAATACTATCTGTAACACCACTAACTGATTCCATACCACCGTATGCAAAGATGGCAAAAACAATAAATGAAATTAGGGCGATAGGTGATTGATAGCTAGGATTTCTAGAAGTTATAATACTTGTCATACCATGCCATGGTTCTTGGAGTGCACCATGATTAACAATTAAAATAACAATACTTAATAGTAAAAAGATAGCATTTAAACCTAAAATAGCAATACCACCAACTGAAGAAATCTTGGCAATACTACTGATACCTCGACTAGCGACAAAGGTAACTAGCACAATCCAAAGAATTGCAAGAATACCGATAGTTTGTGTTGAAGATAGGCCAAAGATAGCCCAAGATTGTGTTTGATCACTTCCAGAAAAAATTGTTGAAAGTGGAATCCAAACTTTAGATGCAATTGATACCATCCAGACAATCCATGCAAAAAGCCAAATAAATGTTCCTGTGAAAGCAAGTTTGGGGCCAATTGATTCAGCTAACCAAGAATAAATGCCACCTTTTGATTCATTTAAAGCTGAACCATATTCTGCAAACATCAAAGCAGTTGGTAAGAAAAAGAAGAATGCTGCTAAAACGTACCAGATAATACTAGCGTAACCCATTTGAATAAAGGCGACGGGAGTATTTGCAAATCCAAAAATAGTTGTAAAAATCATTAAAATGAAACTTGTTAGGGAAATTTTCTTTTGTTTGTCCATAAGACTTTTGTAATTCCTTTCGGTTTCTTATATTTATAAGTTTTGGTCAGTTTTAAAATTTAATGGTGATAGGTCAGTTGATAATGTAATTAGCTGACTAATTAAGGCCTTAACCTTGATTTCAGCAGCTTCAGTAATTTTTAGATTTTCTTCAGTTAAAAAATCTGTTAGGTCTGTACCACTTTTAGAAATTGCCTCTGTTTGAATCCGTTTTACGGAGGCATTGAATTGGATAATTAAATCTTTTTGGAGATCTTTCAGTAATGAGCTAAATTCTAAGTAATGTGAATCAACCAAAATACCTAATTGTTTATATAACCAGTAAGCAGATTTGTCATCATATACATCGGTACCAATTTTATAATTCTCCGGTGTATCCGTAATACCAGCAAAGAAAGGTACATAAGCACTTTGAGCCGTAACACCCATTGATAGCCAATGGATACCACCAATTTCAAAAGGTAAATCAGGTCTAATTTGTAAAATATGAGACTCTTGTGTTTTTGCTAAACTAATGGGTCTGAATTTATGTTTATCACTGATTGAACCAGTTCCAATCGGATCATATTGAGTTCCTTGGAAATGTGAGCCAAGAATTTGTTCTAAATCTTCACGTTGAATTAAATGATCAGCCTGACGAATGAACGGTAAATTCATACTCATAGGATCTTGTGAAGCAACTGATGGTGTTAAAAGTAATTGGCCATACCAAACTCTTGGTGTGCTGTAAATGGCATCAGATTGATCATGAGTTCCAAAGATATCTCTAAAATTAAATGAATCTTTTTGGTTATTTAAATGATTATCAGAAACAAATTTCTGAATACCAGAACTAAACATAAAATTAGCGGAATCAGTAAAGTTAATTTCTTGAATAGCTAGTTGGTTGGCAACAACTGCATAAGAATCATCCGGAATACGTTGCGCAACCCAATGGTGACCGGTTGCAATTTCCATATACCAAACATCTTTTTGATCAGAGAACAAGACACCATTTGTTTCACTTGAACCGTATTTTTCTACTAATGATCCAAGGTAACTAACACCTTCTTTTGCGGAGTGAATATAGGGAAGAGTAATTGTTACAATTGCTTCCTCACCAATTCCGTTTTCAGTTAGTAAGGGATCGTAACTGAGAACCCGGCTATTAGCGTATGCACTTTCAGTAGCGCTCATAGCCACACCATATTCATTAAAGCCATCTTCTTCAAAAACACCAAATTTTGGTGTCCATTCAGGAGTAGCTGAATATTTACCACGAATTTTTGGTAATGGCATTTTAAAGTGATTATCTGGTGATTCAAATAAAGGTGATTGTTCAAATTCTGTATGAGCATGAATAACAAAATGTTTTGGCCATGCTGTTTTTGCATCTTCATTACGGCCAATAAAAGTCGACCCATCTGCAGTTGCTTTAGAACCAGCTAAAACACTTGTACATGCTGAAAAATTAAAAGGGTCTGTCGTCATGGATATTTCTCCTCCCAGTAAATAAATTTAGATATTACCATTTTATCATTTAATTGCTATTTTTAAACGCCATTTGTAAATAAATATTCGTATTTAACCGGTTACGCTGTATAAGGTTAGTTTAATAGAAATTTAAAATGAGAGATTACTCATTTTATTAATATTATTGTTTAATAAAAGGTAAAATGAAAAGAGTCACATATAATAGGAGGGAGATTTATGAAGTTATCAATTTCTGATAAAAATAAACGACTAGTTATAATTGTATTTTCGGGATTATTAATTGCATTATCCCTTAATTTCTTTCTGATTCCAGGAAATATTTTTGGAGCTGGTGCCAATGGTATTGCCCAATTACTTTCTGCTATTTTTTATGATCTATTTCATATTAAAATTGGTACTGGATATCTAATTATGTTAATAAATATTCCAATTGGTATATTAGGCTGGTATAAAGTAGGACGTTCATTTACATATTATAGTGTACTGACCGTCGCTTCTTCATCTCTCTTTACGGTAATTTTACCCGTTCATCAATTATCAACTAATCCATTAATGGCAGCATTATTTGGTGGTGTAATAAGTGGTATTGGGGTTGGATTAGCATTAAAATTTGGTTTTTCAACTGGTGGGATGGATATCATCGCACTTGTTCTAGCTAAAACGACAGGTAAAACAGTCGGTTCATTAATGTTATCAACAAATATGATTATTATTTTAACGGCTGGATTTTATTTCAGTTGGGAAAGTGCTTTGTATACAATTATTTCTAATTATGCTATGTCTAGAGTTGTCGACGACATCCATACATCGCATCAAAAGTTAACAGCATTTATTGTTACAAAAGAAGCAGATTTAGTTGTTGGAGCGCTCCAAAAATCATTAATTCGTGGAATTACAGTTATTGACTCAAAGGGCGCTTTCTCAAATGAAGAAAGTAAAGTTTTGATGTTAGTTATTACACGTTATGAATTATATAATTTAAAAATGACAATTAGTGATGTTGATCCAAATGCATTTATGAACTTAGTTAATACCGCTGATATTGAAGGCAATTTCCTAAACTCAGACCAACAAGAATTATTAAGAAAAGGGCAATCAACTAAATAAAAAGGAGATTCGTTATGCCAATTATAAATATTGATTTAATTGAAGGTCGTTCACAAGAACAACTTAAAAATTTAGTTAAAGATGTGACTGAAGCTGTTTCAAAAAATACTGGTGCACCTACAGAGCATATCCATGTAATTTTAAATGAAATGCGTAAAGATCGTTATAGTGTCGGTGGTATTCTAAAAAGCGACGAAAAATAAATATCATTAAATATGACTTCTGGTATATTCCAGAAGTCATTTTTTATAAAAAAATAACAGACCATTACTGATCTGTTACTAATTAACGATTATTTAGCTAAATTTAAATAATTTTTTAAGTAATGAGCAAGCCCATTTTCTTGGTTATTTAAAGAGGTAACATCATTGGCTAGACCTCTAATTTCAGAAGTACCATTTTTCATTGCCACACCCCAGCCAGCATATGAAAGCATTTCTTTATCATTACTTTCATCACCAAAAGCAACGATATCTTTTTGAGAGATACCATAGTAATCTGCTAGATAAGAAACACCAATTGCTTTTTGAATCCCTTTTGAAACAACTTCTAGAACAGGTTTTGGTCCGCCCCAAGTGTTGACTTCGATAACATCACCATATTTTTCAAGTAGTCTAGATGTAATTAATTGTTTTTTATCTTGATCGACAAACATCGTAATTGATGTCGGATCATGTTGTAAATTTTGTTTATTAAGAATTTGATTTGATCTTAAAACTTGTGGGAAAAAGCCTTTCACTAGCTGACTTGCATTGTCAGCCAATAACATATTTTTTCCTTCGGCTGCTAACATGTTAATACCTAATTCTTTTCTAGCGTTAAGAATATCAAAAACAATATCTCGATTAATTGTATATTCGTATGATTTATCCCAATTTTTATGTGGAATATGTGCCAGGGCACCATTAAAATTAATCATTGGAGTTGTTAACCCTAATGAATCATAAATTTGTTTTGAGATACGATATGGGCGTCCCGTTACAATACTGACAATGTGTCCTTCAGCTGTTGCTTGAGTAAGTACTTTTTTTGTTGTTGAACTAACTTCTGCATTATTATTTAAAGTTGTGCCATCTAAATCAATTGTAATTAACTTTTTGTTCATCGTTATTGTTCCTCCATCAACTTAACTTATGTGTAGTAAGATTTACAGTTTTTTATCTTAGTTAGTTCAGGATAGCATTTGAGTATGCAGTATTCAAACGTATTTAACCTTTTTTTATCTATTGTTATAAAATCGTATCTTTAATTTAATCCGGCTTCATAGTAACTTTGGCGCCGTATAACATTATTTTTTAGAAAAAGTAAAGAGTTCAGTAACATTAAAACAATAGATTGCAATGCTAAAATAGAAACGATAAACTAGTAATATTAGCTATTCAAGAGAGGATTAATCCTATGAGTGAAAGACGAAGTGCAGAAATAATTAAGCAAGATATTTTGACACATTTAGAAAAAGTGATGGATCCTGAATTGGATATGGATATTATTAATTTAGGTTTAGTATATGAGATTGAATTAGACAATGACAATAATTGTAATGTACAAATGACTTTAACCACTATGGGTTGCCCGTTAACAGGTGTTCTATCTGATTTAGTCGAAGATGCGTTAAAGCCAGTGCTAGAAATAAAAAAAGTAACTGTACAATTTATATGGAGTCCAGCCTGGTCAATTGAACGTATGTCTAGGTATGCAAAAATGGCACTCGGTGTCCATTAAAAGTTAGGGGGAAATTAAATTGATGATGCGAAGAAGATACATATTTATAGTAGCTATCTTACTACTTACATTCTTTACCACATTTTTATTTTTTAAGATGCAGGAAAAAGATTTAATCACAAAATTAGATAATCATAATCTATCTAAAAATGCATATGTTCTTAAAACAAAAGAACAAAATTTAGATAAATATAATACAACGTTAGCAAAATCAGAAAAAATTTCTGATTTTCAAATTCATTATCAAGTAAAAAACAAAAAAAATATTTCTTATTTTTATGCGAAGGGTAGTTATGATAAGCCACCAATGGTTTCTGGAACTTTTTTCTCAAATAATGATTTTTTATCTGAAGTTCCGGTAGCAGTAGTTGGTCGAAATATTGAAAAAAAATTATACTCGCCATTTCATCAGCAGTATTATAAATTAAATGGGCAATACGTTTCTGTCATCGGTATTATGGGTGATAAATACAATTCTGAGTTGGATAATCAAATTTTTATTGCAATGTCAACTGCAGACATAAGTAAATTGAAGGCAAATAATACAAATATTATTCTTGATTCAAAGCATGTCGTGACTAAGAATGTGTTAACGACCGAATTAACTAATACAACAGTTTCCAAACAGGTTAATGATAATTTAATTTTAACTAATAACTCATGGATTAGTCGACATTGGCAACAAGCGGTGGGCTTAATGGCTGTTATTGCTAGTGTTATGGTCGCAACTTATATTTGGATTGTTGGTGTTAGTAAACAAATTCGTAATCAGAAATTTATCAAACAATCAAAAAAAGTTATTATTTGGAATAACTTGCTAATTTACATGGGATCATTCTTAGTTGGTGGCTTAATAGGAACTGCGATTGGTCAGTCACAATTTTCGATTAAAACAAATATGATAGCTCTGTATGAGTTCGAAGGTACTCTATTTATCGTTGCTTCCGTTGTTTTCTACTTTGTTATCCGTAGAAGAGTTAATAAACGTAATAATTAATAAAAACGCCAAATCAGTTAGATTCATTATCTAACTGATTTGGCGTTTTTTATGTAAACATGATTATATTTGATTTTTAAAATTTTGTAACTCAGGTGATAAAATCATTCTAATTTTTGTTAAATCACTTAAATTTTTGGTGCCAAGTAACAGCATAAGCATGTTAATTTTTGATTGATAATCTGATATGGTATTTGTTAGCGCATCTTGACCTTGTTTATTGAGAATGTGTAAGAATGCACCAGAGATACCAACACTTTTAGCGCCTAAAGCGAGACATTTAACAATATCTAATGGGGTACGAATACCACCAGAGGCAAAAATTGTTAAGCCTGTTTGCAGAGATTTTGTATCAATGAGACTTTCAGCTGTAGTTAAGCCCCAATCCTCTAGAAAGGAGAAATCTTTAGCATGTCTACGTTCGTTTTCAATCATGGCAAAATTTGTGCCGCCACGACCAGAAATATCAACATAACGTACACCAATATCAGCTAATTGTTGAACCGTTTTATGAGACATCCCAAAACCAACTTCTTTAACAATAATGGGTACTTCAAGCTTATTTACGATTGTTTCAATATTCTTCAACCAATAAAACTCACGTTCACCTTCTGGCATAATAATTTCTTGAGCGGCATTAATATGAATTTGTAGGGCGTTTGCTTCAATCATATCAACGGCTCTTTTTGACTGATCTAGTGTTGCATTGGCGCTTAAATTAGAAAAAATGAGACCATTTGGATTCTTTTCACGAAGTATTTTAAATGTATGAGCCTTAGAAGGGTCTTTTAAGGCGATACTTTGAGAACCTGTCGCGATTGGTGTATTTGTGATAGCTGCAACTTCGGCTAATTGTTGATTTAAAATACCCGTTTGTTCACTGCCACCAGTCATAGCATTAATATAAAAGGGCGATTGAAACGAGAAATTTGGAAGCTCAACGCTAGATTGAATATCATTAATAGAAAGTTCAGGTAAATTTGAAGGAATAAGCTTGATCTCATTCAATTGATTTTTTGATTCCGTATTGAATAATTTTTCGGCGATAAATACGTGTTCATCTTTTCTGTGACTTTGAATTAAATTATCGTCTTTAATCATAAAAAACTCCTTATCCTATAAGGTCACTTTGATATCCAAAGGTTGAATATCATTTTGTGCCCAATCTTTAAATAATTCAGTACGATTTGTTTCAGAGGTTGCTAATGCAATACCGCAATCACCACCGCCAGCACCTGATGTTTTTGCGGCAGCATGTTGGGATTCTGATAAATTACAAAGGGAAGTTAATGATTCGGTTTCAATTATTACCTGACTAGCATCGGCTAATTGTTGTAAAATCATTCGATTATTTGTAATTTCTTGTTGAATAATGATGGAATTGTTTAATTTAAAGCCATCAATCATTGCAGTGACACATTTTTTTGAATCTTCTAAAAATTCAGAGTAAGTCTTTTTTTGTTTTGCTTTAAAAAGGGCCATCTTATCAACAAAAATGGAAGTTGAAGCTGGAGAGCCAGTCCAACCGATTAATAATTCTAAATCTTTAGGTTGCGGTAGGCGTTGGACAGAAAGCATAGGCCAATCCATAGATAAAAGTTCGGTTAGTGGCGTACCTTGTCTCATAATTTTTAACCATTCTCGATCAAATGAATAATAAGCAATCCATCCGCCATAAACACTAGCGGCAATATCTCCGAGTGAACCATTTCCTTGAACATCTAGGTGAGCCATTGCTGATAATTTAAATAGAGCGTTATCCGTTAATTTTAAATTATAAAATTGTGAAACGGCACGAACGGTTGCTACGGTAACCGCAGCAGAACTGCCCAAACCATATTTTTTACCATCAGTACTATCTAAATCACTATCAATATTGACATGATAATTAACCATCTGTTTTCCGATGGATTGTGCATATAATTCGGTTAAATGAATCGCCGATAATATGTAGTGAAAGGGGTTATCTCGATTATCAAAAATAATTTTTGTCCCTTGACGATACCAAGATAAAGAATTTTCTTGGTATTGTTTAGATGAAATACTACCTGTTTCTTTACTCTTTTTAATTGTTACAGTTACAAACTGATCAATAGCAACAATAATTGCTGGTGATCCAGGTTCAACAATTGCGTATTCTCCTGCAATATAAAGTTTTCCTGGTGCTTTAGCGGTGATCAAATAGCTCAATTCCTTTCAATATGGATAACACTAAATAAGTGTCGCTCCAGGTCCAGGCTTGGCAACCAAAAGATTTTTTGCACCAAAAAGTGGACTTAATTTATTTAAAATATAAGGTGTTTCAGTTTTGGAACAAATTATTTTAACATTTGGACCAGCATCCATTGTGAAGTAACAGGTAATACCTTCTTGACGCAAGTCACGAATAGCATCCATAGCACGTATGCTGTCAGGATTAAAATAAGTAAAGCTGGGATTAGCGCTTAAAGTTGTTGCGTGCATTTTCATTGCATTATTTTCAGCAATTTGACCAACTTTTTCGAGGTTTTTCTCTATAATAGCCTTTTTCATATCAATTAAATCACGTTCAGAAGATTTAACCCATTCATTGTAGAAAGGTGATGTGTCCACGGAATGTTGCATTCCAGAACGAGAATCAATCGCTTTTTCATGACTATTAATCATAATAGCAATCATTTGAAGATCCCAATCAATCGTTTCTTCAATCGGTATAGCAAAGGAGTCTTCATCATTGTGACCTTTTTCCCATTCAACTAGGCCACCAAAAATAGAGCGACTAGCTGAACCAGAACCACGACGTGCTAATCGTGATAAATCGCGTTTATTTAAATTTAAACCAATTGCTTGACTAGCAGCAAGCGCAAGTGCAGCATATGCGCTCGCTGATGACGCAAGTCCTGCTGAAGTTGGAACGTGATTTATTGATTCTACTTTAGCGTAAATATTTTTTTGTGCTTGATTACGAACAATATCTAAAAAGGCTGATACTTTGTTATCCTTTTTTTGTTTAGAATTTAGAAAGAAGGTATCTTCAGTTAGCGTATCGTCAAAAGTTACCGTAGTATCGGTATAAAAATGATCTAACGTTAAGGATAGGCTATTGTTGTAAGGAATAATTAAATCTTTATTTTGTTTACCCCAGTATTTAATGAGTGCAATATTAGTATGGGCGCGAGCTGAAATTTTATTTTTCAATATGTTGTGACTCCTTTTTAAGGGGTTGAATCCAAGTTGCAATGGCACCATTACGATTTAAGAGATGGCTTAGATTTAAAGCTTCTTCGGGTGTTTTAACTAGGGCTATCATACAGCCACCGCCACCACCACCGGTAAGTTTGGCACCTAAAGCGCCATTTTCTAGACTTGTTTTGACAAGTGCATCTAATTTGGGATGACTAACACCTAAAGATTTTAGTAAATGATGAGCCCTAGATAATGTGTGTCCTAAACTTATAGCATCATCTGTCGCAATTTGTGCCTTAGCCATACTTGTTAATTGACCAAGTTCGGAAATTATTTTTTCAGTAACGTCAGGACTTGATAAGACGCGATCACGAACTTGACCAACAGTTAAACCCGTTTGGCCCTTGATTCCCGTATCAGCAATCACTAAGGTTGCCTCTATGTTTAATGGGACAGGGTAAGCCTCTTGGTGCTTAATGAACCAAATGGGATCGCGGCTACTGGTTGTTGCGGCATCGATACCACTTGGAGAACCATGTGTGGTTGTTTCAGCGATATTGGCAATAAGTAGAAGTTCATCGCGTTCGATTTTCGTATCAAAAAAAGCGTACAAACTTCGAATTATGGCAATAACTGTGGCAGCGGAAGAACCCATCCCTCGTTCAGATGGGATGTCACTTTCAATCGTTAATTTAAATGATTGATGTCGTTTATTCAATGATTTTAAAATGTACTGGATAACTTGCTTAATGCCACGCATATTCATGGGAACATTTTTCAGTTCACCACTATAAAAACGACTTGTGATCCATTGTTTATCTGCCATTGCTTCCGTTAAAACTGATATTTTAACATTTGGTAAAGGGAGGGCAATAGCGGGTTGGCTATAAACAACAGAGTGTTCGCCGATTAATATAATTTTAGCATGGCTAGTACCAAGAAATTTTGCTTCTGTATTATCTGACAAATTGTTCAAAAAAAGAGTCCTCTCTAGATGAATTTACTTCCATTATCATACCTTAAAATTGTCGTTATAGCTATAATGGACTGGATGAACTTTGAGAATTTATAATGATTTAGTTTTTGGCATATGATTCTTTAATCAATATGGTAAAATAAACATAAATGCGTTAACTTAAAAAGACTGGTGATAAACTTCAATGAATAAAAATACGATTTATGCTGTAGTGGATATTGAAACGACGGGAACAAATCTTAAAAGTGGCGATCGAATGATCCAATTTGGTTGCGTTTTAGTTCAAAAAAATCAAATAATAAATTCTTTCTCGTTTGATATTAATCCTGGTATGGCAATTCCGAAAGTTATTACAGAATTAACAGGGATTACAAACCGTCAAATCAGAAAGGCTGCCTATTTTGAAGACGTCGCCGCAACGATTTACGCGATTCTCCAAGATACAGTTTTTGTTGCGCATAATATTAACTTTGATTTGCCATTTATCAATAGTGAGTTAGAAAGAGTTGGCTATCCTGCATTATCAATAAAAGGTGTCGATACTGTACAGCTTAGTCAAATCTTATTGCCAACAGCACCCAGTTTTAAATTAAAAGATCTGAGTCGATATTTGAATCTGACTCACGAAAATCCGCATCATGCCGATAGTGATGCCCATGTGACAGCTGAGTTATTTATCTTCTTATTAACTCGACTAGAAACGATTCCAAGAGAAACCTTATTTGAAATAAATCGTTTAAGTTCATTTTTATTAAGAAATACAAATGAATTATTTTCTGATGCGTACAGTGATAAAAATAGAAGACAGGAAAGACTACCAGATCATCTATACATTGTTGGAGGGATTGTCCTTCAACGTAGGAAACAAGATACATTTAATTTAACGAATTATGTTTATCCTGAAGCAGAAGTAGATAAGAAAAAAATATTTGAAAAACAATTAAGTTGGCGACCTGAACAAGCAAAGATGATGGACCTTATTTCTGAACATTTAAAAAGTGGAAATCGAACATTAATTATTGAGGCTCCTACAGGAATCGGTAAAACATTAGGTTATTTAATTCCAGCAGCTTATCATGCTCAAAATCGCAAACAAATTGTGATTAGTAGTGCGACAACATTACTTCAAACCCAGTTGATGAATCAGGCATTACCGTTACTTAACAAATTATTGCCTTTTCAAACAGCTGCAGTAAATTTGAAGGGCAGTAACCATTATATAAATTTAGCGGCGTTTAAAAAAGAATTAACACAAAAAGAAACCTCTGGACAGATAGCTTTAATGAAAATACGTATCTTAGTATGGCTGACAATGACTAAAACTGGTGAACTTGATGAATTAAAACTTTCAAGTTATCAAAATCCCATTTTTAATCAAATTGAACATCAAGGGGTTGGGAGTTTAGTATTAACTGATCAATTTTTTGAAGTTGACTTTATTAATACGTTATATAAACAAGTTGAATCGTCAGCAATTATTTTTACAAATCATGCTTTTTTAATGAAGCATCCTGGTTTATTTAACTCAGATCGTACAAAACTTGCGCCTGAATTAATTGTAGATGAAGCACAGCATCTTGCTGATGTTGCTCTACAGTCAAATAAAGGACGCATTCGATTCTGGAAAATTATTAATATGTGTGATTCATTATTGACTAGCATACAAAGTTCACAAAAATTTTCTTTTAATGACTTAATGGCAATTAATTTCTTAACAGCTAGTGAAAACAATCAATTATTAACAGAAATTAGGAAATTACGGGAATCAGTTGAGTTACTCATCAGACAATTTTCAAGAGAATATGGTCGACAAATTAGTAGGAATTCAGCAGCAAAAAATGAAACGACCGGAAAAGCAATTATTTTAAAATCAACTGAGCTAATTGGATTGATTAATCGAAATAAAATTATGCTTGAATCTGTTTTAAAAGTGATAACTGTTTTAAAAAGAGATGATGCCATTTTACGAGATCGTTATATCGCTGCAAAAAGCCAACAAAATATCGGCCAAGATGAGCAACAGCTTTTGAATCGTGTTCATAACTTTTTTAAGCAATTATTTGCAGAAACTGAGGGCTGGACTATATTTGAACAAAATCAAGACAAGCTAAATGAAAAGGTGCTTTGGTTAAGTTTTCCGATTAACGGACAAACAGACAAAATGCAATTTGAATTTAGTTTATCAGATGCAACTCATTTTCTTTCTGAAGTAATTTATCGGCACTTTAATCACCTGACGTTTACTGGGGCGACTTTGTTACTACCAGGTAATCCTGATTACATTATTGATCAGCTAGATATACAAGATGATAATTACAAAATCAAAAAATTAGGGAGTCCTTTTGATTATAGTAACCAAGCTAAATTGTATGTAGCAAGTGATGCTTTTGATGTTCGATCATCAAAAGAGCTTTATGAATCTTACTTGGCTGATTCAGTTTATGAGATTATAAAATCACAACGTAAACAAACGTTAATTTTATTTAATTCGCTTGATACGATAGCAAATGTTTATGGGTTATTAACAAAAAGAGGGTTACATCTTGATCGTGAACTTTTAGTTCAGGGTGTTACAGGACGGCCTGAAAAATTAAAAAAACGATTTTTATTAGGTAAAGACGCTATTTTAATGGGTACTGGTAGTTTCTGGGAAGGCGTTGACTTACCAAATGATAGATTAGAACTTTTAATTGTGACGCGGTTACCATTTGAGTCTCCAGAGTCGTTAAATGTAAAGGCGAAAGAAAAAGAGTTTGAAGGTCAAGGTAGGGATGTATTCAGTGAGTATTCACTGCCTAGAGCAACAATGAAGCTTAAACAAGGGTTTGGACGCTTAATTCGGACGTCAACCGATAAAGGGGCAATGATTGCATTGGACAATCGATTGATAAATCAAAGTTATGGTAAAAAAATGATTGAAGTATTGCCGGATGAATTACAACTTATAAATGAACCATTGGCAGATATTATTATTGATTTAAAGACGTTTTTATCTAATTCTGATAGTTAATCAGAATTAGATAATGTCTGTTATAATATGACCGTATAAAACTAAGACAGGAGAAAAATTGATCATGCGAAGATCCCCCAAAAAATCAAAAAACATCGTTTTTCTTTCGATACTTGGTACGATATTAGTTATTGTGGTAAGTGCTTTTATTTTATATAATCGCGCAAAATCACCGATGGCTACAGCTGAAAAAGAAGCTGTTACAATTGCTAAAAAATACGCAAAACTAGATAAAGAAACAGCATTTTATAGATATAATAGGGATGCAACTTATTTTACAGTTGCAGGGACAACAAAAGCTAATAAAAGAATTTATGTGATTGTTGCTCAAAAAGGTGGAAAAGTTAAAGTCTTATCACAATCAAATGGTAAGACAAAAAATGATATTTTAACTTATATCTGGAATGAAAAAAAACCTAGTAAAATATTGAATGTCGGACTTGGTATATACAACGGTGTACCTGCATGGGAAGTGAGTTATTTGAACAAGAAAAAAGCTCTTTGTTATGAAACACTGCAGTTCTCAAATGGTAAAGTTTTAAAATCCGTTGAAAATATATAATTGTCTTATGGACTAATATATCTGACTAATGATATTATAAAAGGAATGAAATCGATCTAGCAACTAGGACCGTAATGAGGAGGAAGTTTATTGAAAACAATTAGTATAATTGATGCTAAAAACCATGTAGACGAAGAAGTAAAAATCGGTGTTTGGCTTACTAATAAAAGATCAAGTGGTAAGATTGCATTTTTACAATTACGAGATGGAAGTGCCTTTTTCCAAGGTGTCGTGATAAAAAGTAATGTCAGTGAAGAAACTTTTGAAATGGCAAAAGAGTTACATCAGGAATCTAGCCTTTACGTTATTGGTGAGATTCATGAAGATAAACGCTCACCATTTGGCTATGAAATTGAAGTTAAATCACTTGAATTAGTTGGTGATAGTCAAGATTATCCAATTACACCTAAAGATCATGGAACAGAATTTTTGATGGATCATCGTCATTTATGGTTACGTTCAACGAAACCATATGCAGTTATGCAAATTAGAAATGAAATTATTCGCGCAACATATGAATTTTTCAATAAAGAAGGTTTTATAAAGATTGATGCGCCTATCTTAACTGGTAGTGCACCAGAAGGTACAACTGAACTTTTCCATACTAAATATTTTGACAAAGATGCCTATTTGTCACAATCAGGTCAATTGTATGAAGAAGCTGGGGCAATGGCCTTTGGTAAAGTATTCTCATTTGGACCAACTTTTAGAGCTGAAAAATCTAAGACAAGACGCCATTTAATTGAATTTTGGATGATTGAACCCGAAATGGCATTTATGCACCAAGAACAAAGTCTTGAAGTACAAGAACAATATATTGCGTTCTTAGTACAAAATGTTTTAGATAACTGTGACTATGCTTTAGATATTCTCGAAAGAGATAAAGAAGTCTTAAAAAGTTATACAAAAACACCATTCCCTAAAATTTCTTATGATGAAGCCGTCGAATTATTACAAAATTCTGGTGAATTTCCTGATACTAAATGGGGTGATGATTTTGGATCTCCTGAAGAAACTTATTTGGCAGAACATTTCAGTATGCCAGTATTCGTTTTAAACTATCCTAAAGCAATTAAACCATTTTACATGAAACCACATCCAACGAGAGAAGACGTCGTTATTTGTGCTGACTTATTAGCTCCTGAAGGTTACGGCGAAATTATTGGTGGTTCAGAACGTGAAACTGATGTAGATAACTTAATAGCACAAATTAAAAAAGCTGGATTGAACGAAAAAGATTACGAATGGTATTTAGATTTAAGAAGATATGGTAGTGTTCCTCATTCAGGATTTGGTCTTGGATTAGAACGCGCAACAACTTGGATTACAGGTGAAGAACATATACGTGAGGCTATTCCATTCCCACGTCTATTAAACCGTATTTACCCATAAAAAAGTAGAGAAAAAGAACCTTTAAACGAAATTGTTTAAGGTTCTTTTCTTAATTAAGGAGGCATTTTCGTTATGGATGCATTTATGAGTCAATTTTTAGAAGCAGGGGAAACCCATGTGTCTAATTTAATTTTACGGAATTATCGAAAAATTGGATTATCAAGTGATGAATTAATTTTCTTAATCCATCTATTAAGCTTTAATCAAGCAGGTAATAAATTTCCAGATACAAATCAAATTGCCAGTCAAATGGGCGTGACGGCCCAGGAAACCTATACATTACTGCAGAAATTAATCGAAAAAAAAGTTATTTCTATCAAAACAATTGATGATTCAAATGGGTACAGCACCGATCAATTTGATTTTAGTGTGTTATATGAAAAATTAAATAATTTAAGTCATAGGACACAAGAAAAGGTTGAAGTTGTTAAGAGTAATAATTCTCGAAAAGAGGTTTATGAAAAAATTGAAGTTGAATTTGGAAGACCTTTATCACCAATGGAATTAGAAAGTATTAGCATGTGGATTGATCAAGACCACTATATTCCAGAACTAATTTTGATGGCGTTGAAAGAAGCTGTCCTTAATCAGGCATACAGTTTAAAATATATGGATAGAATTTTACTAAATTGGGAAAAGAAGCATATAAAAACAAGTCAAGACATAAAAAAAGATAAAGAAAAAAGACAACAACAGAACTTTTCAAATAATGTGAAGAATAATGACAATACAAAAGAATCTAATGATAAACCGGAAATACCCCTATATCATTGGTCAAATTAATGAAATAAATAAAAACCTGGCGATATTCAGAATTTTAACTGAATATCGCCAGGTTTTTATTTAACGAGTAGCAGACGAAACGGCTTTACTGCTGTCTGCTTTAGATGAAGCACTTGAACTAATAGCGGAGCTAGAACTACTAGATGAACTAGAACTTTCTGAAGAACTAGAACTACTTGAACTAGAAGAACTGCTTGAACTAGATTCTTCTGAAGAACTAGAACTATTTGATATCTTAGGAACTGAATATGAACTGCTATCTGCTGTTGTTGTTTCTGCAGTAGATGAATCTGTTAATGATAATTCGCCATTTTTCAGATAAACGTCAGAAGGTTTTGTCCAATCCGTATTTGAAACTGATTGGGAAACGTACTGCATTAAGTTTTTATAAATACCTACAGCTAGATGTTGAGAATTAACATCTAAGTAGTTATTTGCGACTAATGGTGAATCATAACCTGTCCAAACTGCAATTGAGTAATTTGAAGTATAGCCGGAAAATAATGAATCCATAACTGCGCTAGATGGAAATTTAGAAGCAACATTTGATGGATAATCAGTAGTACCGGTTTTACCCGCTTGGTAAAGACCCGGTATTTGAGCTGCCGTACCTGTACCATTAGAACTATTAATAACACCTTTTAGCATATCAGTAATCATATAAGCAGTTGATGTTTTCATTGCTCTAGTACCTGAGCTAGAATAATTTTCAACTGTACCATCTTTTCTTTCAATTTCTGAAATATAAGTCCCTTTGTGATAAGTTCCACCATTTGCAAATGCTGCATAGGCTTCTGCATTTTGAGTCGTTGACATGTTTGCACCGATACCAGATGAGTAAGTATCAACTTGATCCTTAGAGACACCAAGTTTTTTGACGAATCCTTGGGCTTTTGATAATCCAACCGCTTCAAGTGTCCGAATAGCAGGGATATTACGTGATTGAATCAAAGCATTTCGCATTGTCATTGTTCCAAGATAGCTATTATCAAAATCATTTAATTGTTTTGTAGTAGCATCAGGGTAGTAATATTTTGTATCGCTAACTTTTTGATTAGTTGGGTAGTCTAGATATTCAATAGCAGGACCGTAATCCATAATAGGTTTCATGGTTGAACCGTTGCTTCGACTAGTTGCGACAGCCCGATTATACCCGAAAGTAACATTTGTTTGTTTACGGCCACCAATCATAGCTGAAATAGCGCCAGTTTTTGAATCAACCATGGTAACAGCTAATTGCATTTTACTGTCAGGATAGACCACATAGTTATTTGTATTAGCTATATCATAAAGTCGTTTCTGAGCATCCAAATCTAAGTTTGTACGAATCTTAAGACTACTGTTATAAGGATCAAAACCTTTATCTTTAACAGACTGAATAACTTCTTTTAAATAGGAATCAGAAATTTTTGCATTATAAGTATCTTTTTCGGCAGAATGTGATGTTCTTAGGCCTGAAGTAATTGGTGTCGCTTTAGCTGTACTTGCTTCGCTTGCCGAAATTTTGTTATTTGCTAACATTGCATCAATAACTTCATTACGTCGTTCCTTTGCGTATTCTGGATGCGCGTAAGGATTATAAGAAGATGGGGCATTAGGAATACCAGCAATTAACGCGATTTGTTCTGTATTTAATTTATTCAATTTTTTACCGAAATAGTAATTTGCAGCAGTTTGCATCCCGTAAATACCATTTCCCATAAAGACTTTGTTAGCATAGAACGTTAAAATCTGAGATTTACTGTATTTACGCTCTACTTGTAATGCTAGCCATGCTTCTTGCGCTTTTCGTTTTATTGTTTGATCAGATGCTTTTGTCGAAAAGACAGATAATTTAATAAGTTGTTGTGTTAAAGTACTACCACCTTGAAGACCAGCTGATCCACCAGTGATATTTGACAAGGCTGCACCTACAATTCGCACAGGATCAACGCCATTATGTTTATAGAAACGTTTATCTTCGATTGAAACAATGGCATCTTTTAATAGTTGCGGCATGTCAGACGATTCAGCGTAGACTCTTGAAGTTCCTAAGGTAGTGATGATTTCATCATTCTTTGCATAAATGACACTTGCAGGGGTACTTTCAAGACTACTTGATGTTATTTTTGGTGAATCTTTGGCGTAATAGAAAAATAAACTGATACTAGCAATTACGCCAATAACGAATAGAGCAAGTAAGCTCAAAAAAATACGTTTAAAAAGTTTACCTTTACTATTTTTACCTTTGTTGCCTTTTTTGTTAGTGCTTATTTCTTGTTCGCGTCGCGCAACACGAGTAGTACCTTTATTATCAGCTGTTGCCATAAATAAAATTCTCCTTTAATTATATAAAGCCTTAATTATAGATGCTCTATCATTTTATCAACGTATTTTAAATAGGGAATGACCGGATTTAAAGTATATTGTATCTCGAATCCTTCAGTTTGGACTGTTTTCAATGGAATTGATTTACGACCATTAACACTCTGCTTATCCCAGTAAGTAAATAGCGTTTTTGATGGTAGTAAGTAGACCTTACCTAAGGTTGTGAACTTCATTATAACAAAACTAATTCCTCTTTGTAATACACATGATTTCATATGGTTAATTTGGTGCTCATGAAAATTACTTAACGGAAATGAAGTTTTATTTTTAGTTTCTTTAGCTTCAAAATCTAAATAGTGGCCATCGTATATGCCATTGTAGTCAGTTGTTGACGCAGTTTGAAAGTAAGCTTCTTTAATAACAGCTGCACTTCGTTTAGGATAATCAACTTTTACAATTTGAATAGGCGTTGGTTTTTTGTGAATGACAGCCATATTATGAGCAAGGTAAAATGCGTTGCTTACGTTGATATCATCCTCTAATGACATCCCCCGTTTACCAAACAACAGCATATTTGACTTTTTTTGCGTATTTAAAGGTGATTGTTCATAAAGTTTTCCATTAGGATAATTAATACTCACAGTTATTTCACGCTCCAATCTAAAATATTATAACAATAAGTGATATAATTTAATAGCTTTAAAGGATTTGGTAACATATTCTTAATATAAGAAAGGAATATTTAATCAATTATGAAGCGTTTATGGGTGACTGGTTATAGAACATACGAATTAGGTATTTTTAATGAAAATGATCTTAAAATAAAAATCATTAAAAGCGCAATTAAAAAAAATATTATTAATGAAATAGAAAATGGATTGAAGTGGGTTATAACTGGCCCTCAGCTTGGTGTTGAGCAATGGACGGCACAAATTTGCCTAGATATACAAAATGAATATCCTGATTTCAAGGTATCAGTTATGCTACCATTCAAAGAGTTTGGTAATAATTGGAAAGATGATAAAAAATTAGTTTTAAATCAAATATTAAATGATGTAGATTTTTCTGATTATGTTAGTAAGGATACCTATCAGTCGCCACAGCAATTAAAAAATTATCAAACTTTTATGATAGAACACACAGATGGCGCGTTATTACTTTATGATTCAGAAAATGAAGGCAAAACAAAATTTGATTTATTAAAAATAAAGCAAACTAAAGAAGTGAAAAACTATGCATTACGTATGATAGATTTTATGGAATTAGAAGATATTGCAAACGAAATGGAAGAGGAACAAAATAATCATTTGAATTATTAAATAATTCTGCTATAATAAACAGGTATTAACATTATTTATGAGAAATTAGTGATGAGGTGTACGAATATGACGGATGTTAATTTTGTACCTAAAGATATCTTACAAAAACATTTTGAAACAAAAATGCGTGGATATGATTCTAAAGAAGTTGACGAATTTCTTGACGATGTTATTAAAGATTATGAAACCTTTGATAAGAAAGTCAAAAAACTTCAAGAAGAAAATGATCGTTTAATTGCTCAAGTCGACGAACTTACAAAACAGGTTACTGTTGGTAAAAGTTCACAGACGACCCAAACAACATCTACAACTTCAAATATGGATATTCTTAAACGATTATCTAATTTGGAACGTCGTGTGTTTGGTGCACAGTTAGATGAGAATGAAAATTCTAGAAATCAATTTTAAATTAATTGAATGATGTAATATAGATTCAGTGTAAATTTCGGGTAATTGCGGTCTATTAAGTTAGGCTGAGGAAAGTCCATGCTTGCACAAGCTGAGATGCTTGTAGTGTTCGTGCTTGGTGAAAAAATAAGCCAAGGTACCTTCGGGTAACGGCGGATAAAATGACTAAGGCTTCGGCTATGTCAAAGTAATCTGTAAAGTGCCACAGAGACGATACAATATTGGAAACGGTATTGCTGGAACGCGGTAAACCCCACGAGTAGGCAACCCAAACTTTGGTAGGGGCGCTTCATGACGGAAATGAACAAATCATGGGGGCAGATAATATCTGGAGATAGATGATTACCACTGATTTCATCGCCTGAGATGGATGACGTACAAAACATGGCTTATAGAAATTTACATGATTTCAGGATGAACTAGGATGAAGAATTTTCTTTTATCCTAGTTTTTTTATTAAAAAAATTAAATTATAGTGAAGGTGCAAAATGGAAACTTTTAAATTATTGGCAACCGCAGCTAGCGGTATTGAGTCAATTGTTGGAAACGAACTTAAACATATGGGTTATGATGTTCAAGTAGAAAATAGTCGTGTCCGCTTCGAAGGAACAATGGAAGATGTTATTAATACAAACCTATGGTTGAGAACCGCAGATCGCGTTAAAATCATTGTTGGTGAGTTTACGGCTACGACTTTTGACGATTTATTTGAACAAACAAAAGCAATCTCTTGGGATAAGTTTTTACCATTAGATGCGGAATTCCCTGTTCAAGGAAAATCTCAAAAATCAACACTCTATAGTGTTCCAGATGCCCAAGCAATCGTGAAAAAAGCAATTGTTGATCAATTAAGTGATGTCTATCACCGTACAACACGCTTACCAGAGACGGGTTCAAAATATCCATTGGAAGTTGCTATTAATAAAGATAACGTCTTATTGACACTTGATACAACGGGTAGCAGTTTATTTAAACGTGGTTATCGTGTTGAAAAGGGTTATGCTCCTTTAAAAGAAAATATGGCAGCTGCGTTAGTTATGTTAACTAATTGGTATCCAGAAAAACCTTTTGTTGATCCAGTATGTGGTTCAGGAACAATCCCAATTGAAGCTGCATTAATGGGACATAATATTGCACCTGGTATCGGTCGTTATTTTGTATTCGAAGATTGGGATTTTGTTGAAAAAGGACTATTTGATCGTTTAAGAGAAAAAGCAAAAGGTGAAGCAAATCTTGATGTAGTATTAGATATAGCAGGTTATGATATTGATGCTGGCATGATTGAAATTGCTAAAAAGAATGCCGCTGAAGCTGGCGTCTTGGATAGTATTGAATTCAAGCAACTTGCTGCAAAAGATTTTACAACAGAAAAAGAAAATGGTGTTTTAGTCGCTAACCCACCATACGGTGAACGATTGAGCGATACTGAATCTGTACGTGTTTTATACAAACAGATGGGTGTTGTTTATAAACAAATGCCTACTTGGAGTAAATATATCTTAACAAGTGACTTAACTTTTGAAGAATATTATGGTTCAAGAGCATCTAAAAAACGTAAGCTATATAATGGCTCATTGAGAACGGATTATTTCCAATATTGGGGTAAACGTAAACCAAGAGCATAATAAATAATAAGTTTAAAAGCTATCTAATCAACGATTAGGTAGCTTTTTTTATTTAAGATAAAAAAAATAAGTGTTATCTCTTTACTTATTAATAGTAAGTGATATACTAAGTTTATTCAAATAGAGAAGGGGAAATTAATTATGAAAACTCAATTATTAGATCTTATGGAACAACGTCGTTCAATTTACGCTTTAGGGGATAAAGTAAGTCAAACACCTGATGAAATTACTGGTGTTATCGAGGATGCTATAAAGAAATCACCAACATCATTCAATAATCAAACAATTAGAGCAGCAATTTTATATGGTAAAAATTCAGACATGGTTTGGGATATCGTTGAAAAACGTCTTAAATCTGAGGTTCCTAATGCTGAAGCATATAAGAAAACTCAAGAAAAGATTGCAACATTCCGTGCTGGATTTGGAACAATATTATACTTTATAGATACTGATGTTGTTGCTCAAAATGAAAAAGATTTTGCTTTATACGCTGATAACTTCAGAGTTTGGGCAGAACAAGGTTTGGGCGGTGCTCAACAAAGTGTTTGGACAGTATTAGCTGAAAATGGTATTGGCGCAAGTTTACAACATTATAATCCACTTATTGATACTGAAATTAAAAATGCGTTTAATATCCCTGGAAACTGGGAATTACGTGCACAAATGCCATTTGGTTCAATTGAAGCAGCGGCAGGAGATAAAGATTTCATGTTAGATGATGACAGATTCTTAGTTATTAAATAATAGTTCAAAAAGATGAAACTTAAGGTTTCATCTTTTTTTATGGAAAAATATAGAATATCTGATCAATTATGTTAAGCTTTAAATATAGAAGAATAATTTTATTGTGTTAGAGGAGATCATAAGCATGAAAAAATATCAAAAAACATATTTTTATCAACCCGAGCTAGCTAAAACGGTTATTTTATGGTCATGGACGTTCTGCTTATTTTTAGGTAGTTTATTATTATGGTTAGAGATAACAACATTACAAATTTGGACAATTGTTTTATTTATACTTTTTCTTATTGTATCAATTGTTCAAATCTTGAATCGTAAATTAATAGTTGACGACAAAAATATTAAGTTAACTAAGGTTATTCGAAAACATAATGAAATAATTGAAATTTCCGCAATAAAACAAGTTAAATTAAGAAGATTTGGACTATCTTTTTATTTAGCCAATAGTAAAAAGTCAGTTGTTTTGAATTCTAGAAGCAAGTTACAATTATACACGGACCTTAAAAAGGGAAATAAATGATGCCAATAGGTGTCATTTATTTTTTTATAAAAAAGAAATATTAAAAAGAGAAATAGCTTGAATATCCATTAAAATACGAACTATTTTTATTAATTTTTTAATTTCGTCCTTTTTTTGCTTTGACACAACGCTGAGTTGTTGATAGAATAGGTTTATTAAATTTGGAGGTAATCGAATGGCAAAGATAGCAATTGTAATGGGATCGATTTCCGACTGGACCACAATGAAATTTACGGCTAATTTATTAGATGAACTTGATATTGAGTATGATAAAAAAGTTATTTCGGCACATCGAATGCCAATAGAAATGATTAAATTTGCAGAAAGTGCGGATAAAAATGGGTATGAAGTTATTATTGCTGGTGCGGGTGGTGCCGCACATTTACCAGGAATGATTGCAGCTTCAACCGTCATCCCTGTAGTAGGCGTTCCGGTGCAGTCCCATGCGCTAAATGGAATAGACTCTTTACTGTCAATTGTTCAGATGCCTGCGGGAACACCCGTAGCAACTATGGCAATTGGTAAAGCAGGTGCAACAAATGCCGGCATCTTTGCCGCAAAAATTTGTGCCTTAAGTGATTCAACTATAAAAGATAATTTAAAGTCATATCAATTATCACTCCATCAAAAATCTTTGGAAAGTAGTGATTTACTTGATTAAAAGGATATTACCAGGACAAACAATTGGTATTATTGGTGGTGGTCAGCTAGGACAAATGATGACAACGTCTGCAAAAGAAATGGGTTATCGTGTGATTATATTAGATCCGCAAAAAGATTGCCCAGCTGCTCAGGTTGCGGACAAACAAGTGATTGCAGATTATGACGATGAGATTGCTATTTTAAATCTTGCAAAAATGTGTGATGTACTAACGTTTGAGTTTGAAAATGTAGATGCTGATACGATTGATGCAGCAAAGCAATATTGCTATGTTCCACAAGGGTCGACTGCACTGCGTATTTCACAAGATAGAATTAGTGAGAAACAATTTTTGGAAGCTCATAATTATCCAATCGCACCATTTAAATTAATACAAAGTTTTGATGATTTAGAAAATGCCATTAAAATAACTGGGTACCCATCAATTTTAAAAACGATTCGTGGCGGATATGATGGTAAAGGACAAGTTATTTTAAAGACAAGTGCTGATTTGATTGAAGCGGGAAAATTGATTCAAAATAGAACATGCGTGTTAGAAGGCTTTGTTCAGTTTGATCGTGAAGTTTCCGTTATCATTGCTAGAAATGAATTAGGCCAACAAAGTATTTTTCCGATTATCGAAAATCAACATCGTCATAATATTTTACATGAGAGTTCTTGTCCGAGTCGTTTATCGATTGAGACAAGAAAAGAAGTTGAAATTATTGCAAGTCAAATTGCTGATGATTGTTTGTCTGTTGGAACAATGGGGATTGAATTTTTTGTTTCAGATTCAGGTGGCGTTTATGTTAATGAAATTGCACCTAGACCACATAATTCCGGACATTTAACAATTGAGGCCTGTTCCTTATCACAATTTGAAGCGCATATTAGAGGAATTTGTAATTTACCAATGTTAAAACCACAGTTGTTAAGTCATGCTATTATGATTAATATTTTGGGACAACATGTCCAGTCAGTATTAAATGAAATTCAAAATGAAGGTCAATGGCGGTTTCATTTTTATGGTAAAAATGAAGCAAAACAAGATCGTAAGATGGGTCATGTAACGATATTAACCGATAATATTGAGCAAGCTAAAATTGATGTATATCAAACGAAAATTTGGGATTAAGAGAGGAAGATAAAAATGATTGATCGTTATACAAATGCTGAGATGGGTGCCATATGGTCAGATGAAAATAAATATAAAGCTTGGTTAGAAGTTGAAACATTAGCTAGTGAGGCTTGGGTTGAACTAGGCCATGTTCCAGCAGAAGACGCTGAAAAAATTCGTAAAAATGCTAGTTTTGATATTGATCGTATTTTAGAAATTGAACAAGAAACAAAGCATGATGTCGTTGCCTTTACAAGAGCTGTCTCAGAATCTCTAGGGGAAGAACGTAAGTGGGTTCATTATGGATTAACTTCTACAGATGTAGTTGATACAGCGTATGGATCTATTTTAAAACAGGCTAATGAAATTTTGCGTAAGGATATTGAAGAATTTATGGCTGTTTTAGCTGATAAAGCAGTTGAATATAAAGATACTGTTATGATGGGTAGAACACACGGTGTACATGCTGAACCAACAACATTTGGATTGAAAATTGCATTGTGGTATTCTGAAATGAAACGTCATCAAATTCGTTTTAATGATGCAGCATTAGATGTTGAAGCTGGAAAAATTAGTGGTGCTGTAGGAACATTTGCCAATATCCCAATGTTTGTGGAAACTTATGTTTGTGAGCATCTTGGAATTAGACCTCAAGAAATATCGACACAAGTCTTACCACGAGATTTACATGCTAATTATGTTTCTGAGATGGCTCTTCTTGCAACATCGATTGAAAAAATGGCAACAGAAATTCGTGGATTACAAAAAAGTGAGACACGAGAAGTTGAAGAATATTTCGCTAAAGGCCAAAAAGGTTCATCAGCTATGCCACATAAACGTAATCCAATTGGTTCAGAAAATATTACAGGGTTAGCGCGTGTCATTCGAGGACATATGGTCACTGCCTTCGAAGATGTTACATTATGGCATGAACGAGATATTTCACATAGCTCTGCAGAACGTATTATATTACCCGATACAACTATTTTATTAGATTACATGCTACGTCGCTTTACAAAAATAGTTAAAGAATTAACAGTATTTCCGGAAAATATGAAAAAAAATATGGACCGTACTTTTGGTCTTATTTACAGCCAAAGAGTTTTACTTAAATTAATTGATAGTGGCATGTCTAGAGAGGCTGCATATGATTTAATTCAACCTAAGACGGCAATCTCTTGGGATCAACAAATACAGTTCCGTCCCTTATTAGAAGCAGATGAACAAATAATGTCTGCATTAACTCAAGCAGACTTAGATGATGCTTTTGATTATCATTATCATATTAGAAATGTTGATGCTATTTTCGAACGAATTGGTCTCATTTAAAGAAATATGTAAACCATAAAGTTATTTTAATAGCTTTATGGTTTTTTGTTTGCCATAATACGAACTTTAAATTAAAAAAATATAAAAATAATCGTATTTTACCTTGATAAATTATATAGTAATTGTTAAACTATATTTGTAAAGAACGAACTATTTAGTTAAAAAGTATATTTTTATATGTTTTTATTCTTAAGGGGGCTATTCGCTTGGATCAATTGATTTACGAAGGAAAAGCTAAAGATGTTTATCAAACTAATGATGAAGAAGTATTAAGAATGGTATACAAAAACCAAGCTACCGCACTTAATGGTAAACGGAAAGAAGAAATATTAGGTAAGGGATTATTAAGCCATCAAATATCTGATATTATTTTTTCTTATTTAATGGCAAACGGTATTAAAACACATTTCATTGAAGATGTTTCTAAAACCGAACAATTAGTTAAAAAAGTTGAAATAATTCCAATTGAAGTTGTTTTACGAAATACTATTGCAGGTAGTTTTGCTCGTAAATTTGATCAAGTTGAAGGAACTAAATTAACAGTTCCTGTTATTGAATACTATTATAAGAATGATGCTCTAGACGATCCTGGAATAAATGAGTCACAAATTTTTGCGTTAAATTTTGCGACTAAAATAGAAATGGACGAAATAAAGAAACAAGTCCTTCATATTAATCAGCTACTGTATAAATTATTTAAAGACATCAATATTGATTTAATTGATTTTAAACTTGAATTCGGTCGGTATCATGGGGAACTTATTTTGGCAGATGAATTTTCACCTGATAATGCACGTTTATGGGATTCGAAGACACATAAATCATTAGATAAGGATATTTTCAGAAAAAACCAAGGTAGCATTATTCCAGTATATCAAGATGTTTTAAACCGACTAAAAAATCGAAATGAGGTCAAATAATGTATAGTGTAAAAGTTTACGTTACATATAAAGAATCAGTTTTAGATCCGCAAGGTCAAGCTGTTAATGAAGCGATTAACCGATTAGGATTCTCAGGTGTTAGTGACGTTCGAGTTGGTAAATATTTTGTGTTAAAGGTTGAAGCAACTGAATTAGAGATAGACCAAAAAATTGATGCGATTTGTGATAAATTATTAGCTAATCCAAATATGGAGCAATATCGTTACGAACTTGAAAAAGTGGAGGCTTAATCATGAAATTTGCAGTTGTTGTATTTCCTGGTTCAAATTGTGATTATGATTTACTTCACGCTATTCGGGATGGTTTACATGAACAAGCTGAGTTTGTGTCGTATACAGAGGAATCTCTTGATGGTTTTGATGGTGTATTACTTCCAGGTGGATTTTCATACGGCGATTACTTAAGAAGTGGGGCAATTGCCAGTTTATCACCCATTATGAATGAAGTGAGACGTTTTGCGGATGAAGGTAAACTAGTGTTTGGAACCTGTAATGGATTTCAAATGTTAACGGAAATGCAACTACTTCCAGGTGCATTAATTCAAAATAAAAATATTAAATTTATTTGTAAGCCAGTTACTTTGGAAATTGTTAATAATCAAACGCGTTTTACAACTGATTATAAAACGCAAACGACAATTGAATTACCAATTGCTCATGGCGAGGGTAATTATTATTGTGATGATGAAACATTAGCTTCTCTTAAGAAAAATAATCAAATTATTTTTAGATATCAAGATAACCCAAATGGAAGTATTGATAATATTGCTGGAATTATTAATGAGCGTGGAAATGTACTTGGTATGATGCCGCATCCAGAACGTGCTATTGAAGCATTGCTCGGTTCAACGGACGGCCTAAATTTATTTAAATCGATGTTAACGACATACACAGAGGGAGTGGGTTAATTTGGTTACAAAACAAGAACCGACGGCACAAATAATTGAAGATACCAAATTATATCAAAATTGGGGATTAACTGATTCAGAATATAAGTTAATTAAAGATGATATTTTAAGTCGTCAACCTAACTATACTGAAACTGGTTTATTTTCAGTAATGTGGAGTGAGCATTGTTCTTACAAAAATTCCCGCCCCGTTTTAAAACATTTTCCAAATTCTGGGCCGCAAGTTTTACAAGGACCTGGAGAAGGTGCTGGTGTTATTGATATTGGTGATGGTAAAGCAGTTGTATTTAAAGCTGAAAGCCATAATCATCCCTCAGCTGTTGAACCCTATGAAGGTGCCGCAACAGGTGTCGGCGGTATTATCAGAGATATTTTTTCAATGGGGGCAACACCTATTGCACTTCTTGACAGTTTACGTTTCGGTGAACTAGATAATGAGCACACTAAGTATCTTGTTTCAGAAATTGTAGCTGGTATCGGAGGATACGGTAACTGTATTGGTATTCCAACTGTTGGTGGAGAAATAGGATTTGATCCTTGTTATGAGGGTAACCCACTAGTAAATGCAATGTGTGTTGGACTGATTGATCATAAAAATATTCAAAAAGGCCAGGCAAAAGGTGATGGAAATCTAGTTATTTATGTTGGTGCTAAAACGGGTCGTGATGGTATTCATGGGGCAACGTTTGCTTCTGATGAATTTGCTGATGATAAAGAAACACAGCGTTCAGCTGTTCAAGTTGGTGATCCATTCATGGAAAAATTATTAATGGATGCTTGTCTCGAACTTATTCTAGATCATCCAGACTGGTTAGTTGGTATTCAAGATATGGGAGCTGCTGGATTAGTTTCGTCAACTGCTGAAATGGCCTCGAAAGCTAAATCAGGGATGGTACTTGATTTAGATAACGTTCCACAACGTGAAACTAATATGTCTGCTTACGAAATGATGTTATCTGAATCTCAAGAACGGATGGTTCTTTGTATTAAACCTGAATTTGAAACTAAAGTTATCAATTTATTTAAAAAATATGATTTAGAAGCCGTTAATATCGGGTATGTAACAGAAAATACGGATTATGTTTTAATACATGAGGGAAAAATTGTTGCTAATATTCCCGTTGATTCTTTAGCAAGTGATGCACCAGTCTATCATAAGGAACAAAAAGAACCTGCAAGAATCAGCAAATTTAAAGCGCAGTCTGATTTTATACCTGAAATAGAAAATACGAAGCAAACTTGGTTAGATTTGTTACAACAACCAACAATCGCATCCAAAAAATCATTGTACGAAACGTACGATTCTCAAGTTAAAGTCAATACAGTGGTTAGACCTGGTAGTGATGCAGGTGTTATTCGAATTAGAGAAACTAATAAGGCACTCGCAATGACAACAGATTGTAATGCGCGTTATATTTACTTGAATCCTAAGGTTGGTGGTCAAATTGCTGTTTCTGAAGCAGCGCGTAACATAGTTGCATCTGGTGGACAACCACTCGCTATTACAGATTGCTTAAATTATGGACGTCCTGAAAATCCAGAAATTTTTTGGGAATTTGATCAAAGTGCTATCGGTATTTCTGAAGCATGTGACTTATTTAATACACCTGTTATTTCTGGTAATGTCTCTTTATATAATGAATTTAATGAACAAGCCATTTATCCAACGCCAATGATTGGAATGGTTGGTTTAATTAAAGATGTTAAAAATATAACAACGCAAGATTTTAAACATGCTAATGATTTAATTTATTTAGTGGGTACAACTTATAATGATTTTAATGGTTCAGAAATTCAGAAAATGACTACTAACGAGATTTCCGGAGATATTAAACATTTTGATTTAAAGACTGAACAAAGTAACCAAGCGTTTGTTTTAGAAGCTATCGAATCTGGTTTAGTCGAAAGTGCACATGATTTATCTGAAGGTGGTCTAGCCGTTGCTTTAAGTGAATCCGTATTTAAAAACGATTTAGGTATTGATATTAATGTAAATATGACAGATGCACAACTTTTCTCAGAATCACAATCGCGATTCATTTTATCGATTAAATCAGAAAATAAGACAGATTTTGAAAATTTAATGAATCAAACTGCTGAAAAAATTGGCTGTGTTACAGCAGACCAATTAATTAACGTGACGACAAAAGGGAGTAAGATAACTCTTACAACTTCTGAAGCCAAACAAGTTTGGGAGGATGCAATTCCGTGCCTAATGAAATAAGAAGTTTAAATGAAGAATGTGGTGTTTTTGGTGTTTGGGGAAATGAAGATGCAAATCAGATTACCTATTTTGGTCTGCATAGTTTACAACATCGCGGCCAAGAAGGTGCAGGAATTGTATCAAATGATGAAGGTAAACTAATTGGTTATAGAGGATTAGGATTACTATCAGATGTTTTTAGAAATCCTGAAAAAATAAAAAAATTAACCGGTAATGCAGCTATTGGACATGTACGTTATGCAACGGCCGGTAGTAACGGAATTGATAACATTCAGCCATTTTTATTTGATTTTTACGATACACAGTTTGCCTTAGCCCATAATGGTAATTTAACTAATGCGGTAACGCTTAGAAATGAGTTAGAGCAAGATGGGGCTATTTTCAAATCAAGTTCGGATTCAGAGGTTTTGATGCACTTAATTCGTCGTTCATCACAAGACACTTTGCATGAACAGGTTAAAGACGCATTAAATCAAGTACATGGTGGGTTTGCTTACTTATTAATGACGTCAAACTACATGATTGCGGCACTTGATCCAAATGGATTTAGACCACTATCTATTGGTCAAATGGTAAATGGTGCTTACGTCGTTGCAAGTGAAACCTGTGCTTTAGATTCTGTTGGGGCAGAATTCGTTCGCGATGTGAACCCTGGTGAAATCGTCACTATTACTGACGAAGGGCTATCAATTGACGTTTATACAACTGAAACTAAAATGTCAATTTGTTCAATGGAATATATTTATTTTGCAAGACCGGATTCGGATATTTGTGGGATTAATGTCCATTCTGCTCGTAAAAGAATGGGTCGCAAACTAGCACGAGAAACGGGTATTGATGCAGATATGGTTATTGGTGTACCAAATTCCTCATTGTCTGCAGCTAGTGGTTATGCAGAAGAAAGTGGCATTCCTTATGAAATGGGATTAGTTAAAAATCAATATATTGGCCGGACCTTTATTCAACCCACCCAAAGACTTAGAGAACAAGGGGTGCGAATGAAATTATCAGCTGTTAAAAGCGTGGTTAAGGGTAAAAAGATTATTTTAGTCGATGATTCAATTGTTCGGGGGACAACGAGTAAACACATTGTTAGATTGTTAAAAGAAGCTGGAGCTGCTGAAGTTCATTTGCGAATTGCGTCACCACCTCTTAAATACCCTTGTTTTTATGGGATTGATATTCAAAAGCAATCTGAATTAATTGCCGCAAATAAATCAATTGAAGAAATGAAGGCTATTATTGGGGCAGACTCATTAGCATTTCTAAGTGAAGCTGGATTAATTGCTTCAATTGGTTTGAATTTAGATGCCCCATATTCAGGACTATGTATGGCTTACTTTAATGGTGATTATCCAACGCCATTATATGATTACGAGGATGAGTATTTAGCAAACTTAACGACAGAAAAGTGAGGACTTCAAAATGGTAAATGCTTATCAAAAATCGGGTGTTGATGTGAATGCAGGGTATGACGTCGTTAATCGAATTAATAAACAAATGTCACTGGTAAATGAAACAAGTTCAGTTGGTGGATTTGGAGGACTCTTTGATCTCAGTCGATTAGGTATTATAGAGCCACTTATGGTTTCAGGTACTGATGGCGTTGGCACCAAATTGATGGTTGCCTTTGAAACAAATCGACATGACACAATTGGGATTGATTGTGTGGCTATGTGTGTTAATGACATTGTTGCTCAGGGTGCAACGCCTCTATACTTTTTGGACTACTTAGCGACTGGCAAAACTGAACCTCAAAAAATTGAAAGTATTATTTCTGGGGTAATTAAAGGATGTCAAACAGCACATATGAATCTTATTGGTGGTGAAACAGCTGAAATGCCAGGGATGTATCAAAAAACACATTATGATATGGCCGGATTTGCGGTTGGTGTTGTTGAAAAAAGTCAATTAATAGATGGTCATTCAATTCAAGAAAATGACATTTTAATTGGAATTTCGTCAACCGGTATTCATTCAAATGGATTCTCACTTGTTAGAAAGATATTTCTTGAAGACATGGCTTTTAATTTAGATGAAGCTTTACCAGAAATACCTAATGAATCACTTGCTGAAATATTAATGACACCAACAAAAATTTATGTAGATGATCTGATTCCTTTATTTCAAGATAATTTGATTAAAGGCGCAGCACATATTACAGGTGGTGGCTTTATTGAAAATATACCAAGAATGTTACCAGAAGGGCTAAAAGCAACAATTAATCTAGGATTATGGCCAGTACTACCAATTTTTGATGCCATCTCTAGATACGGTGAGATACCCCATTCAGAGATGTATGAAATTTTTAATATGGGTATTGGAATGGTTTTGGCTGTTGATAAAGCTAACGTTGAACAGGTGCTGACACAATTAAATAAAGAAACTGTACACGCTTATGAAATAGGCAGTATAGAAATTAAAAATACTGATCAAACGGTCGAATTGGTAGGTAAATAAAATGGTCAAAGTAGCAATTTTTGCATCAGGGACCGGTTCTAATTTTGAATTTATTGCAGATAATCAGGCATTAAAAGATGCAGGATTAGAAATTGAAGTTTTAGTTTGTGATCGACCAAAAGCGGCTGTCATTAAAAAGGCAGCACGTAGAGGAATTCCAACCTTTATTATTCAACCTAAAGACTTTGAAAATCGTAGTCATTATGAACAAGTGATTGTTAATGAATTAGCTAAGTATCAAATCGACACCATTTTATTGGCGGGTTATATGCGTGTGATTACAAGTACATTATTGAGTAAGTATCCGATGGAAATTATTAATATTCATCCCGCAATGTTACCCCTTTTTCCAGGTATTCATGGAATTGAGGATGCGTATAAGGCAGGTGTTAGTGTAACTGGTGTGACGATACACTACATTGACGAAGGTGTTGATACGGGGCCAATTATAGCGCAACAAAGTATTCCTATTTTACCAAATGAAACACTTGAACAATTGGAAAGTAAGATTCATGATGTTGAACACCAACTATATCCAAAGGTGATTCTAAATTTATTAAACAATAAAAAGGGAGATTAATAAGATGAAAAGAGCTTTGATAAGTGTATCTGATAAAACTGGTGTTGCAGACTTCGCTCAGGGATTAATCAAACGTGGATTTGAAATTATTTCAACTGGTGGTACGTTTAATATTTTAAAGGATGCCGATATCGCTGTAATTAGAATTGAAGATGTGACTCACTTTCCAGAAATGCTTGATGGACGAGTTAAAACATTACACCCAATGATTCATGGTGGGTTATTAGCAAGGCGTGACAATCCAGCTCATATGGCTAAATTAGAAGAAGAACATATTGCCTTAATCGATTTAGTTTGTGTAAACTTATATCCCTTTAAAGAAACGATTGAAAAACCTGGTATTACTGAGTCAGAAGCTATTGAGCAAATCGATATTGGTGGGCCTTCAATGTTGCGTTCTGCTGCCAAAAATTTTGAATCTGTTTATGTTGTTGTCGATAAAGCTGATTATCCGTCTGTTTTAGATAAACTCGATGATGATAAAATGGATAATCAGTTTCGTCGACAATTAGCAGCTAAAGCGTTTAGACACACGGCTGCATATGATACTTTAATATCATCTTATTTAACAAAAGAATTAGAAATTGAATTTCCTGAAAAATTGTCATTAACATATGATTTCAAACAAGGAATGCGTTATGGTGAAAATGCACATCAAAAAGCGGCTTTCTATCAATCAGCTTTACCAAATGCTTTTTCGATTGCTGCCGCTAAACAATTACATGGTAAAGAGTTATCGTATAACAATATTAAAGATGCCGACGCTGCTTTAAAAGTTGTCTCAGAATTTAAGCAACCTGCTGTCGTTGCGATGAAACATATGAATCCTTGTGGGGTTGGTACTGGAGAAACGATTAATGCTGCATGGAAAAAAGCATTTGATGCTGATAAAACGTCAATTTTCGGAGGCATTATTGCCTTAAATCGTGAAGTTGATTTAGAAACAGCAACTGAATTACATCATTTATTCCTTGAAATTATTATCGCACCAAACTTCACAGATGCTGCATATGATATTTTAGCTAAGAAGAAAAATCTTCGTGTTATGACAATTGATTTCAGTCAAAAGGACCAAGCTGATAAATATGAATATGTCTCAGTGATGGGTGGCTTACTTGTTCAAGAACGTGATCAAGTCATTGACCAAATGGAAGAATTAAAAACGGTAACTGAAAAATTACCAACAAGTGATGAAAAAGAAGCAATATTATTCGCTCAAAGAATTGTGAAGCATGTTAAGAGTAATGCGATTGTAATTGCAACTAAGGATCAAACACTTGGAATTGGTGCGGGTCAAATGAACCGTGTCGGATCGGTTAAAATTGCGTTAGAGCAAGCACTAGAACATGGGATGGTAGAACCATTTGTCTTAGCTTCAGATGCTTACTTCCCAATGGATGATAGTGTTGAATATGCTGCTGATCATGGTATTACGGCAATTATTCAACCGGGAGGGTCAATTAAAGACCAAGAGTCAATTGATATGGCTAATCGCAAAAATATTGCTATGGTATTTAGTGGCCGTCGTCATTTCAAACATTAAATTGTTAAAATGAGTCTATCTTTTTAACCTATGAAAGGATTATTTTAAATAATGAAAATTTTAGTTATTGGTTCTGGCGGACGTGAACATGCCATCGCACGTAAATTTATTGAAAGTGATACTGTCTCAGATGTTTACTGTTTACCCGGAAACCCTGGGATGAATAACAACGGGATTAAATCTGTGGGTATTGATATCACTAATTGGATTGGCATGACAACCTTTGTCCGTGAAAATGACATTGATTGGACTTTTGTTGGACCAGAAATTCCACTGATAGATGGCATAACTGATTTTTTTCGTGAAGAAAACCTAGTTATATATGGGCCTTCAAAAGCCGCTGCCCAGTTAGAGGGGTCAAAGGAATTTGCGAAACAAGTTATGGCGTCAGCCAATATCCCGACAGCTAACTATCAGACATTTACCGATTACCAGACTGCATTAGATTATATGACGCACCAATCATTCCCAATAGTTATTAAAGCAAATGGATTAGCTGGTGGTAAGGGCGTTATTATTGCTCAAGATCTATCAGAAGCAACTGATGCTTTGCGTTCATTTTTAGTCCAACAACAATTTAATACAACAGAAGTATTAATTGAAGAGTACCTTGAGGGTGAAGAATTTTCATTGATGGCATTTATTGATCGAGATAAAGTTTATCCGATGCCAATTTCTCAAGACCATAAACGGGCATTTGAGGGAGATAATGGTCCTAATACCGGCGGAATGGGCGCATATTGTCCAGTTCCACAAATTTCAGAAGATGTTGTTACGGAATCAATTGAAAAAATTGTTCAGCCAACAGCGGATGAAATGATGAAACGTGGTATTCCATTCACAGGTATTTTATATGTGGGAGTAATTTTAACTAAAGACGGTCCAAAAGTAATTGAATACAATGTTCGGTTTGGCGACCCCGAAACTGAAGTCGTATTACCAAGATTAAAAACGGATTTTGCATTAGTTATTTCAAAATTATTGCAGCATGAAAGTCCATCTTTACAATGGGAAACAGAGGGAATCACTCTAGGTGTCGTTATTGCCGCTGATGGGTATCCAGAAAATCCTGAAAAAAATATTACATTACCCAATTTAAGTGACTTTAAGTCACTTTCCAACAGAATTGATTTTGCAGGTGTAAAATTAGTTGATAAGAAATTAGTTAGTGCAGGTGGACGCATTTATATTATGCATGAATCAGGCGTAGACATGGCAGATGCACAACAGAAACTTTATCAGTTAATTGCTGATTTTGAAGCACACAAAACATTTTACAGAATGGATATTGGTTATAGGGCGAATCTAAAATAAAAAAACGTTCATGTTTACTTATAGTACAAGTAAGCATGAACGTTTTATGAGTTTATGACAGATTAATTAGTGACAATTGAAACATTTGCGGCCTGTAAACCACGGCTACCTTCTTTAATTTCAAATGTTACATTTTGACCAGTTCCAAGTACTTTAAATGCGTCAGATTGTATAGCGGTATAATGGACAAATATCTCTTTTTCATCACCATAAGCAATGAATCCATAACCTTTTTGTGCGCTAAACCATTCAACAATGCCAGATTCCATATCAAACGCCTCCCAAAATTGGTCGTAAAGTTTAAGTACTTCTACAGTATAGGTAACTTTAACCAGTAGTGCAACTAATGACAATCGCAGTTTTCTCAGTTATACTTAAAAGAACTTAATATGAAGGGATGATCAATTTGAACGATATAGAAATTGCACAAAAAAACGTGATGAAACCAATCGAAGAAGTAGCTAACGAGATTGGTTTGAAAAAAACTGATATTGAACCATATGGTAATTTTAAGGCAAAAATAAACTTACCTTTAGATTTACCTAAAAATAAAAATTCTAAGTTAATTCTCGTTACAGCAATTAGTCCCACTCCAGCTGGAGAAGGTAAATCAACCGTAACAGTTGGTTTAGGGGATGCTATGCATCGTTTGAATGAGAAAGTTATGATTGCTCTCAGAGAACCTTCTTTAGGTCCTGTTATGGGGATGAAGGGTGGCGCAACTGGTGGTGGTTATTCTCAAGTTGTCCCAATGGAAGATATTAATTTACACTTTACAGGTGATATGCATGCTTTAACAACTGCAAATAATACACTTGCTGCTTTGATTGATAATCATATTCAGCAAGGTAACGATTTAAAAATTGATCAAAGACGTATCATTTGGAAACGAGTACTTGATATTAACGATCGTGCATTACGCCATGTTGTAGTAGGCCTTGGTGGCCCAATGCAAGGGATACCTAGAGAAGATGGATTTGATATTACAGTTGCCAGTGAATTAATGGCTATTTTGTGTTTGTCAAAAGATATTAAAGATCTAAAATCAAGAATCAGTGATATTGTTGTAGCATACAATATAGATAAAAAACCAATTACAGTTGCTGATTTAGGTGTAACTGGTGCAATTAGTTTGTTATTAAAAGATGCAATTAAACCTAATTTAGTTCAGACTTTAGAGCATACACCTGCCATTATTCACGGCGGACCTTTTGCTAATATCGCACATGGCTGTAATAGTGTTCTTGCAACACAAACTGCCTTACAATTGGGCGACTATGCAATTACGGAAGCGGGATTTGGGGCTGACTTAGGTGCTGAAAAATTTCTTGATATCAAAACACCAATCTTAGGTAAGACACCTGATACAATTGTTCTTGTTGCTACAATCCGCGCTTTGAAAATGCATGGCGGAGTTGCTAAAACTGAATTGAATACTGAAAATGTTGCTGCTTTAAAAGCAGGATTTGTTAATTTAAAGAAGCATGTTGAAAGTATGCAGCGTTATGGCATTCCAGTTGTTGTTGCTATTAACAAGTTTACTGCTGATACAGATCTTGAAGTCCAAACTTTGATTGAACTTACCTCTGAAATTGGTGTTTCCGCTATACCTGCAGATGTTTGGGGACAAGGTGGTGCCGGTGCTCTTGATTTAGCAAAAAAGGTGATTGAAACAACGAATGAGATTCATGAATTTAAAGCATTGTACGAGGCTGATGATTCTGCTGAAACTAAAATTGAAAAAATTGTTAAAACGATTTATGGTGGCGCTAAAGTTGAATATGCACCTAAAGCAAAACAGCAATTACGTCAGTTTAAAGAATTGGGATGGGATAAATTACCTATTTGTATGGCAAAAACACAGTATTCATTGTCAGATAATGCTAAACTGTTAGGAGCACCTACGGAATTTACAATTCATATACGTGAATTTAATCCTAAATTAGGATCGCGTTTCTTAGTTGCACTAACTGGAAATGTCCTAACGATGCCTGGATTACCTAAAGATCCAGCTGCAAATCATATGGATATTGACGATAATGGCCTAATTTCAGGGTTATATTAATTAAGAATTAAGAGGATTTAATATGATTTTATATGCATTATTAGCAATAATTATTTTAGTTGTAGATCAAGTAGTGAAATACGTGGTTTCAGCTAATATTGCGTTGAACACGAGTCAAACAGTTATACCTAATTTTTTATCGATTGCTAATATTAGAAACGATGGTGCAGCTTGGAGTTTACTGGCTGGAAAACAATGGTTCTTTTTTATTGTTTCTGTTTTAGCATTAGGATTAATGATTTATTACTTTTATAAATATAGAACAAACATGGGCTATAAGTTCAGCATTACATTGATGATTGCTGGAACATTAGGCAACTTTATTGATCGATTGAGATTTGGTTATGTTGTTGATATGTTTCAAACAGATTTTGTTAACTTTCCAATTTTTAACGTGGCGGATACTGCGTTAACAGTTGGCGTTATCATTTTATTAATAATTGTTTTAAAGGAAGACGATAAATGACAGAATTAGTAATTCAAGATGAGACAGGACGTCTCGATAAGGTTATTGCGAAGTTAATGCCTGAAATATCTAGATCAAAAGTACAACGCTGGATTGAAAGTGGCGATATTTTAGTTAATGGTAAAACAGAAAAGACTAAATATGCCGTCCAACCAGGAGATAAAATTAATTTAGTAGAACCTGAACCAGTTGAGTTAGATTTAATACCACAAGATATCCCATTAGACATTGTTTATGAAGATGATGATGTTATTGTTGTGAATAAACCGCAAGGTATGGTTGTTCATCCATCACCGGGGCATGCAGATGGTACATTAGTTAATGCATTATTATTCCATAGTCCTTTATCAACAATTAATGGTGCCTTTAGACCAGGAATTGTTCATCGAATTGATAAGGATACTTCTGGACTTTTAATGGTTGCTAAAAATGATAAAGCACATCAATCATTAGCTGCTCAATTGAAAGCAAAAACGAATATTCGTGAATATATTGCTTTAGTACACCAACCGATTAAAGAAGAATCAGGAATTATTAAAGCACCACTCGGTCGTTCACCAAAAGATCGTATGAAGCAAGCGGTTGTTAAAGATGGACGTCCAGCAGTGACACATTTTAAAGTGGAAAAAAATTATGAAAACTACTCACTTATTAAGTGTCAGTTAGAAACAGGTCGTACACATCAAATTCGTGTTCACATGCAATATATTGGGCACCCAGTTGTAGGTGATCCCTTATATGGGTCACGTAAAACAATTAAAGGGCATGGTCAATTTTTACATGCAGCTAAGCTTGGATTTAAGCATCCAACAACGGGTAAAGAGCTTATTTTTGAAGTACCAATCCCACCTATTTTTAAAAGTACGCTGGATTATCTTGACAAAACAAACGCTATCAGGTAACATGAAAATCAATAAAGTTCCTTTAAAATAGTCCTGTGAGACTAAAAGGTAATGTGCGAATAGATTTCTTTTCTAGAAGTCTGCCTCTTAGTCTAAGTATTTTTAGATTAGGGGGCTTTTTTATTGGAAAAAAGGAGGAATACTAGATGGCAAAAGAAGTAGTAGATTCGTTAGGTATGAAACGTGCTTTAACCAGAATGACATACGAAATTATTGAAAAGAATAAAGGTATTGATAATCTGGTACTGATTGGAATCAAAACAAGAGGCATCTATTTAGCAAGACGAATTGCGGATCGCTTAAAACAACTTGAAGGTGCTGATGTTTCAGTGGGTTCACTAGATATTGCACTTTATCGTGATGACCGACATGATGCAAGTTTAGGTAATGAACCAACTGTTAATACGCAAGGTGAACAAATTGATTTTGATATTACAGGTAAGCAAGTTATATTAATTGATGATGTTTTATATACTGGACGTACAATTAGAGCTGCACTTGATGCTTTAATGGATCAAGGAAGACCTCAAACTATTAATTTAGCCGTTCTTGTTGATCGAGGCCATAGAGAATTACCAATAAGAGCTGATTATGTTGGGAAAAATATTCCTACCTCGTCAGATGAACAAGTATCAGTTTCAGTAGAAGAAATTGATGGCAAAGACTCAATTGAAATTGAAAGAATTAAATAATAAATCGTTAAGATGTTCCAGAGAGAGCAAACGATTTAGAAATCTATTAGGGAATAACGTAGGCCCAAACTAGATTTCAACTTCGAACGCATCTCTCTATAGAGGTGCGTTTTTTATATAGAAAGGAAATGAGAAAATGAAAGAAAAGTTTAGAAATGATGATGCTGTACTTGATATCCATGATAGACCATCATTTGGGCAATGGATGGGATTATCAATTCAACATTTGTTCACGATGTTTGGAGCAACAGTTTTAGTACCTATTCTAGTCGGTTTGAACCCAAGTATTGCTTTATTTAGTTCAGGTGTAGGTACTTTGGTTTATATCGGAATTACAAATGGTAAAATTCCAGCTTACCTTGGTTCAAGTTTTGCTTTTATTGCGGTTATGCAAATGTTAATGAAAACATCCGGTTATCCGGCGGTTGCTCAAGGAACGATTGCAGCTGGATTAGTTTATCTGATTGTTTCAATTATTATCGGAAAAGTTGGTTCAGGTTGGCTTGATCGTATTTTACCACCAGTTGTCGTGGGGCCAGTTGTCATGGTCATCGGATTATCTATGGCAACAACAGCAGCAAGTAACGCGATGTTAAAATCGGGTACTTATGATATTAAATATGTTTGGGTCGCAATCTTCACCCTGGCCATTACAATATTTTTCAATATGTATCTTAAAGGATTCATTAGTTTAATTCCCATTTTATTAGGAATTGTCTGTGGCTACATTATGGCCGTCTTATGTGGAATCGTTGATTTTTCTACGGTAGAAAAGGCAAATTGGCTTACATTACCTGCATTCGATGTTGCATTTATAAATTACCAACCTAAAATTTATTGGAGCGCCATTATTGGTATGGCACCAATCGCATTTGTCACAATGACTGAGCATATGGGTCATATAATGGTTTTAAATAAATTAACGAAAAGAAACTTTTTCAAGGATCCTGGACTAAATAGAACCCTTTTCGGTGATGGTGTATCATCAATTATTGCTGGATTTGTTGGAGGTCCTCCAACAACTTCGTACGGTGAAAATATTGGTGTTTTAGCCATGACTAAGGTTCATAGTATTTGGGTGATTGGTGGCGCCGCATTCTTCGCCATTGTCTTTAGTTTCGTTGGAAAAATTAGTGCTTTGATTCAAAGTATTCCAGGACCAGTTATTGGTGGTATTAGTTTTCTACTCTTTGGTGTTATTGCTTCAAGTGGGTTAAGAATCTTAATCGATAATCAAATTGATTATGATAAAAAGCATAATCTGATGATTACTGCCAGTATCCTAGTGTTAGGAATTGGTGGCATGTACTTAAAAGTAGGCGATTTACAATTAACAAGTATTGCACTTGCAACAGTAGTAGGTATTGCACTAAACCTTATTTTACCTAAAGAAGCTAAAAGCGAAAAATAATAGGAGATGATATTTTGTTAGATAAAAAGACAAATTTAGTTCAGTTACAACATTTAGTATCAATCGAGGATCTATCTACAGAAGAAGTTGAAGCATTAATTGAAAGAGCTGAAAAGTTTAAACGAAATCCGTCATTATTTAACTTAAAACATCCTATCTTTACAACAAATTTATTTTTTGAAAATAGTACCAGAACACATAGTAGCTTTGAAGTAGCTGAGCAACGTATGAAATTAAACATTGTCTCATTTAATCCAAGTATTAGTGCACTCAGTAAAGGTGAAACTTTATACGATACTGTTTTAACAATGGGTGCTATTGGGACTCAAATCGCAGTTATCCGCCATCCTGAGAATGAATATTATCAACAATTAATTGGTGATAATGATTTGGGAGTTGGTATTATCAATGGTGGAGATGGGAGTGGACAACATCCTTCACAATGTTTACTCGATATGATGACGATTAAAGAAGAGTTTGGGACATTTAAAGACTTAAAAGTTGCAATTGTAGGAGATTTAACTAATTCGAGAGTTGCTAAAAGTAATATGCAATTATTAAAAAAATTAGGTGCTTCATTATACTTTTCAGGTCCAAAGGAATGGTTTTCTGAAGAATTTGAAGCATACGGTCAGTATTTAGAAATGGACGAATTAGTTGGTGAAGTTGATGTTATGATGATGCTACGTGTCCAACATGAGCGTCATACGGATGATAGTAAATTTTCGAAAAAGAATTATCATGAAAAATTTGGATTAAGTATTGAACGCGGTAAAAAATTAAAAAAACAAACAATTATTATGCATCCGGGTCCGATTAATAGAGATGTAGAATTAGCCAGTGAATTAGTTGAATGTGAACAATCACGATTTGTAAAACAAATGACGAATGGGGTATTTGTTAGAATGGCCATTTTAGAAGCTGTCATTAACGGACGTCATTTAATGGAGGCTAATAGAGCATGAAGAAATTAATTAAAAACGGAACCGTTTTTTTGAATCATAGTTTTAGCCAACAAGATATCTTGATTGAAGACGACAAAATTAAAGCAATTGGCACTAATTTAGCTGATGAACTGTTAAATGTTGATTTAGTTATTGATGCAGAACATTTAATTGTTGTACCCGGGTTAATTGACGTTCATGTCCATTACAGGGAACCTGGATTTGAATACAAAGAGACGATTAAGACAGGAAGTCAGGCCGCTGCCCGAGGTGGTTTTACCACAGTAGGAGCCATGCCTAATTTAGATCCTGTTCCTGATACGTTAGAACATTTTGCTGAAATAAAGCGACGTAATCAAAAAGACGGACAAGTACATATTTCCCAATATGCTGCAATTACCAAAGGTAGAACTTCTGAAGAATTAGTAAATTTTGGAGAATTAAAAAAAGCCGGGGCATTCGCCTTTACAAATGATGGCTCAGGTATTCAGACAGCTGGAACAATGTATCTTGCAATGAAAGAAGCAGTAAAGGTTAATTTACCACTTGTCTCTCATGTTGAAGATAACTCATTATTATTTGGTGGCGTCATGAACGAAGGTGTTCGTGCAAAAAATCTAGGGCTACCTGGTATTATGGGGGTTGTAGAATCATCACAATTAGCCCGAGATTTAATGCTTGCACAAAAAACGGGTGTTCACTATCATATGTGTCACGTTTCTACAAAAGAAAGTGTGGAATTAATTCGACTTGCTAAGAGTCATGGAATTAATGTTTCCTGTGAAGTTTCACCACATCATTTATTATTAACGGATTCAGACATTCATATGGATAATGGTAATTTTAAAATGAACCCCCCATTACGAACTGAAGAAGATCGCCTAGCTTTGATCGAGGGATTATTAGATGGCACAATCGATATGATTGCGACAGATCATGCACCACATAGTGAAGATGAAAAACGCGGTAGCATGCTTAATGCCGCTTTTGGTATAACTGGAAGTGAAACGGCCTTTCCGTTGTTATATACAAGAATGGTTAAAACAGGGATTTTAACATTAGCCCAACTTATTGTTCTAATGAGTGAAGCGCCAGCCAAACAGTTTAATCTAAATGGTGGTACGTTTGAGCCTGGTTCAGTAGCAGATATTGCAATTTTTGATATCAAAAATGAGCAAACAATTAATGAAGCAGATTATGTCTCAAAAGGTAAAAATAGTCCTTTTACAGGGCAAAAAATTTATGGGAAAACAATGTTAACGCTAGTTAGCGGTGAAATCAAATATGATAGTCGAAAGGTTGAGTAAATCATGAAACGATTCTTAATTTTAGAAGACGGAAGTATTTTTAAAGGATTTAGTTTTGGAGCAATGGCCTCAACTACTGGCGAAGTCGTTTTTACGACTGGAATGACAGGGTACCAAGAAACGATTACAGATCAATCATTCAGTAATCAAATTATCACGTTTACTAATCCTATTATTGGTAATTATGGTGTTAATTTGGATGATTATGAATCAATAGAACCTTCATGCAAGGGCGTTATCGTTAATAATGTTGCTAGGGTTTCTAGCAATTGGCGTCAACAATTAACCTTAGATGAATTTTTAAAACAGAAGGATATTCCTGGAATATATGGCATTGATACACGCGAATTAACAAAGAAATTACGAAATGTAGGAACGATGAAAGGAAGCATTATTGATTCCGATGCTGATTTAAATCATGCCTTTGATGCAATGAGTGCAACTGTACTCAACCAAAATATCGTCCAACAAGTTTCAACGATTAAACCCTATCCTAATCCTGGAACAAAATTAAACATTGTATTAGTCGATTTTGGGTTAAAGCACAGTATTTTGCGAGAGTTATCTAAGCGTGATTGCAACGTAATTGTTTTACCGTATAATGCAACTGCAAAACAAATATCTGATTTACAACCTGATGGTGTCCTATTATCGAATGGGCCAGGGGATCCCAAAACTTTACCGGAGGTTGTTGAGATGATCAAAATGATACAACCTAAATTTCCGATTTTTGGTATTTGTTTAGGACATCAGTTACTAGCACTAGCAAACGGTGCAGATACATATAAAATGAAATTCGGACATCGTGGATTTAATCATCCGGTTAGAGAAATTGCAACTGGACGAATTGATTTCACCTCACAAAATCATGGATTTGCGGTGGATAGCGATTCTATCGATTCAGATAAACTGATAGTGACACATCGTGAAATTAATGACGAGTCTGTTGAAGGAATTAAACATAAAACTGATCCAGCATTTAGTGTCCAATTTCATCCGGATGCTGCGCCTGGTCCACATGATGCAGATTATTTATTTGATGAATTTATTGAAATGATAAACCGAGTTGGGAGAAAATAAATATGCCTAAGAGAAATGATATCCATAAAATAATGGTTCTTGGATCTGGTCCTATTATTATTGGTCAGGCCGCAGAGTTTGATTATTCTGGTACACAAGCTTGTTTATCTTTAAAAGAAGAGGGTTACGAAGTTGTTTTAGTGAATTCCAATCCAGCTACAATTATGACGGATAAAGAAGTTGCAGACGAAGTGTACATTGAACCTTTAACGGTAGAATCAGTTTCAGGTATTTTACGTAAAGAGTATCCAGATGCCATTGTACCAACTTTAGGTGGTCAAATTGGCCTTAATTTAGCTATGGAATTGTCTCAATCAGGTATATTAGATGAATTAAACATTGAATTATTAGGTACTAAATTAAAATCAATTGATCAAGCTGAAGATCGTGAACAATTTAAACAATTAATGCAAGAGTTAAATGAACCCGTTCCGGAATCACTAACTGTTGAAACCTTAGAGAGTGCGCTAGAATTTGCAGATATTGCAGGATACCCAGTTATTGTTAGACCTGCATTTACAATGGGTGGGACTGGTGGTGGTCTATGTAAAACAGCTGAAGAACTTAGTAAAACGGTTGTTAATGGATTAGAGCTATCACCAACAACACAATGCTTGATAGAAAAGAGTATTGCAGGATACAAGGAAATTGAATTTGAGGTTATGCGAGACCACGCTGATAATGCAATTGTTGTTTGTAGCATGGAAAATTTTGATCCTGTTGGTATTCATACAGGAGACTCTATTGTCTTTGCACCAACTCAAACCTTATCTGATAGAGAGTATCAGATGTTACGAGACGTATCCTTGAAATTAATTAGGGCCTTAAAAATAGAAGGTGGTTGTAATGTACAACTTGCTCTAGATCCTCATAGTTTTAAATATAATATTATAGAAGTTAATCCGCGTGTAAGTCGTTCATCAGCATTAGCTTCAAAAGCAACGGGATACCCAATTGCGAAGATAGCTGCCAAAATAGCAGTTGGATTGAATTTAGATGAGATTTTAAATCCAGTGACTAAAACAACTTTTGCTGAATTCGAACCAGCATTGGACTACGTTGTTGCTAAAATACCACGTTGGCCATTTGATAAGTTCAATCGAGCAAATCGTTCACTTGGAACGCAAATGAAGGCAACTGGTGAGGTTATGGCAATTGGTCGTAATATGGAAGAAAGCTTGTTAAAAGCAGTTCGATCTTTAGAAATTGATGAAGATTACTTGTGCTTAGATAATGCTCAAAATGCAACTGACTCCCAACTTGAAAACCAGTTGGTTAATGCAACTGACCAGAGATTGTTTTATTTAACAGAAGCAATACGTCGCGGGTACACAATTGAAGAAATTGAAAAACTAACAAAAATAAATTTAGTCTTTTTGGATAAATTAAAACACATAGTCGAAATTGAAATGTCGCTAAGTATCAATATTAAAGATATTGACGTCCTTATTGAAGCTAAAAAACATGGTTTTAGTGATAAAGTTATTGCTGATATTTGGCACGAAACTTCGGAGGATATTAGAAAGTTTAGAATAGAAAATAATATTATTCCAGTTTATAAAATGGTTGATACCTGTGCTGCGGAATTTGAATCAGCCACACCATACTTTTATAGTACGTACGAACATGAGAATGAGAGTTTAAAGAGTAAAAAACAAGCAATTATGGTTATTGGTTCTGGTCCCATTAGAATTGGTCAAGGTGTTGAATTTGATTACGCAACAGTTCATTGTGTTAGAGCTATCCGTGACGCAGGATATGAAGCAATTATCATGAATAGTAATCCAGAAACCGTTTCAACTGATTTTTCAATCGCTGATAAATTATATTTTGAACCATTAACATTGGAAGATGTTTTAAATGTGATTGATGTTGATAAACCTTTAGGTGTAATCGTTCAGTTTGGTGGACAGACAGCAATTAATCTTGCTGCGGGATTACAACAGTATGGCATTAAAATATTAGGAACGTCTGTTAACAATTTGGATCGTGCTGAGGATAGAGAGTCATTCAACCGAGCGATTAAGCATCTAGGATTAAAACAACCCATTGGTAAGACTGCAATAACACAAGAAGATGTGCTTAAGCGAGCAACAGAAATCGGTTATCCCGTTCTTGTTAGACCTAGCTATGTTTTAGGTGGACGTGCAATGGAGATTGTTCAAAATCAGGTTGAACTCGAATTATATTTGCTAAATAACGTTAAAATCGCACCACAACATCCAATCTTAATTGATAGTTATCTTGAAGGTATTGAGTGTGAAGTAGATGCAATTTGTGATGGTGTTTCTGTCTTAATTCCAGGAATTATGGAGCATATTGAACATGCTGGAATTCATTCAGGCGACTCAATGGCTGTATATCCATCACAACATCTATCAGACAAGATTAAAGCAGAAATCGTTAATGCAACTAAAAAGATTGCACTTGAACTAAAATGTGTGGGATTAATGAACCTTCAATTTATTGTGCATCAAGATGAACTTTATATTTTAGAAGTTAATCCACGTGCCAGTCGTACCGTTCCATTTTTAAGTAAAGTAACAGGTATTAAAATGACCCAGGTAGCGACTAAAATTATATTAGGTTATGATTTGCAAGAACAAGGTTACCAGGATGGTTTATACCCAGAATCTAGTTCTGTTCATGTAAAAGCGCCTGTGTTCTCATTTAGTAAATTGAATGATGTTGATCCATTTCTAGGACCAGAAATGAAATCAACCGGGGAAGTTATGGGAACGGATCAAACATTTTCTAAAGCACTCTGCAAAGCATTAGTAGCCGCTAATATTAGTTTATCAGGTAATGGTTCCGTATTAGTAAATGTTAACGACAAAAATAAAAATGCTATATTACCACTTGTTCAACGATTTGTTTTACTTGGTTACAAAGTTTTAACATTACCAAAAATGGTTGATTTCTTTTTAGATAATCAGATTAAAACGTTTACCAGTACAGAGGCATTAAGCGTTAACCGACAATTAGATGATATTAATAATTTGTTACAAACTGGAACCGTTCAATTTGTTATCGATACACTATCAGATGATCACGATAAAGCATCATATGGTTATCAAACGCGTAAAATATCAGTAATGCAACATATTCCATTGTTTACATCTTTACAAACTGTTGATGTACTTATTCAAGCGTTAGAAAGCCAGTCATTTTCAGTAGCAGCACTATAAAAATTAAGGGGAGTAGATAATGATTAATCGACCTATCATTGCTTTAGATTTTCAGAATAGAATGCAAACGACAGATTTTTTACAGTTATTTCCTCAAGATGAACAACTATTTGTTAAAGTTGGTATGGAATTGTTTTACAGTGAAGGAACTCGTTTTGTTGAAGAATTAATTGATCAGGGGCATGACATTTTTCTTGATTTAAAATGTCATGATATTCCAAATACTGTTCGGCAAACTATGACCAGTTTAAGTCGACTAGGTATTTCATTAACAACAGTCCATGCGGCTGGTGGCGTTGAAATGATGAAATATGCATTAGATGGATTAGACCAAGGTAATTCCTCAATAAAAATGCCGAAAATAATCGCAATTACACAATTAACTTCTACCAGCCAAGAACAACTAGAAACGGAACAATTGGTTGAACGACCATTAATTGAAAGTGTCGTTAATTACGCTAAGTTAACAGAATTAGCTGGATTAGCGGGTGTTGTTTGTTCAGCACAAGAAGCTAAAATAATTAAGGAAGCAACTTCCAAAAACTTTTTGGCAGTCACACCTGGAATACGATTGGAAGGGCAGGCAGTAAGTGATCAAAAAAGAGTAATGACACCAGCTGCTGCAAAAAGAAATCAAAGTAGCGCCATCGTTGTCGGACGATCAATAACGCAAGCAGTAGATCCGTTTGCTGCTTACCAAGCAATCAAAAAAATGTGGGAGGAAGCTTAAATGAATTTAGCAGAGACAGTTGCCAGTGATTTATTAGAGATTGGTGCCGTAACTTTATCGCCAAAGAAGCCGTTTATTTGGGCAAGTGGACTAAAAAGTCCAATTTATTGTGATAATCGGTTAACGATTAGTTATCCTGAAATTCGTACTAGAATCGCTAAAGGCATAGCAGGTATTATTCGTGAAAAATATCCTGATACAGAGGTAATTGCAGGAACGGCAACTGCAGGAATACCCCATGCAGCATGGATTGCTAATGAATTAAATTTACCGTTAATTTATGTTAGAACAAAGCCTAAAGATCATGGTACTGGTCAACAAATTGAAGGACGATTAATCAAAGGACAAAAAACTATTTTAATTGATGATCTCATTTCAACTGGTGGAAGTGTTATTCAAGCAGTTAATGCAGCAAAAAATGAAGGCGCTGATGTTCTAGGTGTCATCGGTATTTTTAGTTATGAACTAGCGGCAAGTACGACAAATTTTGCTGATATTAAAACACCTTTTGAGACATTAACTAATTATTCAACACTTATTAAAGTAGCTAAGGAACAAGAAAAAATTAATTCTGATGAAAAATTATTATTGGATAAATGGCGTATCAATCCAAGTAATTGGTTATAGTAAAAAAGTTTCAACTAAGAATAATTTCTTAGTTGAAACTTTTTATTTACGACGCATAGCCATAATTTTTTGTAAGTCTGGTGTAATAAAGGTTGAGTTTTGACCTTCGTAGACAACAAAACCTGGCTTTGAGCCATTGGGCTTTTTAATCCGTTTAACTTGGATATAATCTACTGGAACAGATGCTGATTGACGATATTTTGAGAAATAAGCAGCTAAGTTAGCCGCTTCTGTGACTGTTTCATCACTAGGATTAGAACTGTGAATAATTACATGGGAACCAGGAATGTTTTTAGCATGTAGCCAGATGTCAGATTTATTGGCTGTCTTCATGGTTAGTTGATCATTTTGAAGATTATTCTTACCAACAGAGATAAGGGTTCCATCTGTTGCATAATATTCATCTGGTTTACTTATTTTAATTTTAATTGCTTTTTTATTTTTATTCAATTTTTGTTCTTTTAATAAACCTTGTTGTTGTAATTCAACCTTAATATCTGGTAAGTCTTTAGGTTCAGCTAACTCGATTTCTGATTGAATTTCTTCTAAGTAAGCAATTTCTTTTTTATTTAGGAGAAGTTGCTCATTAACAAATATAACTGCATTCTTTTGTTTTTGATATTTTTTAAAATATTTTTGTGCATTTTTTGAAGGTGAAATTTGATTGGATAATTGAATGGTCATTTCTTTTTCATTATCATAGAAATTAGGTAATGAAACTTCTGTCATTCCTTGTTTAACTAAGTGAAGATAAGTAGTTAATAATTCACCTTGGACCCGTAATTGATCCGCTGTTTCAGTATTTTTTAAAGTTTTTTCTAATTTTTTTTGTTTACCACGGTTCTTTTTGAGCTCATTTTTAACAACGCGGATTAAATGGCTACCTTGTTGTTGAACGCGGTCTTTATTTGCTTTATCGAGATAGTAAGTATCCAGCATTTCGCTTAATGAATCGAATTCTTGACCAGTACCAATTTCTTTATTTGGAATGGCCGAAAAATCAAGACGTTTGCCAGATAAAATAGTTGGTGTCGGTGTATCAAATTGTGTGAAGAAAGTTGACCAGCTGACACTAGGGTCTTCAACATTAGTATGAAGTGCAGTTGCAAGATCTAAACTAGATTGACCAGCGAGACCTTGATAGCTATTTTGAAGTTCCTTCGCTAGGACTTCCTTATTTGGAAACTCGGATAAAAGTTTTTTAAATGTATCAGTTGTATCTGTAAATGGATTTAATTTATCTTGAGCTGGTGGCTGACGATAGGTTGCACCAGGTATTAGCATACGATATCGATTTTGGTCTGAACTAATATGTTTAATGGTATCCAAAACCTTATCATTAGTTGGATTAATTAGTAGACAATTACTATAACGTCCCATCATTTCTAAACTTAAAATTAGAGGTTGTTCATCACCAAGTTCATTTCTAGTTAAAAATGAAAAATTAATAATACGATCATTAGCAATCTGATCAATTGCTACAAGTTGACCGCTCTCTAAATATTTACGAAGCATCATAGTAAAATTAGTTGGTGTTTTAGGATTTGAATAGGGAATATTTGTAATTTGTGCACGAGCATAACTTGAATGTGCAGATAATAGTAAGGGTTGATTCTTTCTATTTGCACGAATTGTAATAATAACCTCATTAGGGTAGGGTTGTGATATTTTTGAGACCCGACCACCGATTAGTTTGGTTCTTAGTTCACTAATCATTGCATGAGTAAAAACGCCATCAAATGACATTTAATCAACTCACTTTCTATAAAATATGTTTAATAACTACAAGTGTAACGTTTTAAACGATAAATCGCAAAGAATCATTATTGAATAGTTTTCTTGCCATTTTTAGTCTATATATTGTATAATGCAAGGTATATCGAATTTAAGGGGTCAACAAAATGAAAACAAGTCTTGAAAACTTACTATCAATTGATAAACAGTATAAAGTGATTTTACAACGTTTAACTAAAAAAAATCAATTAACAATATCTGAGTGGCAGTTATTAAAGAAAATAAGTGCTAAATTTAACACACAGGAAAAATTGGCCGTAGAAACAGATCTAGATATCTCAACACTAAGTCGACAATTAAAACGCTTAGTTGAAAAAGAAATGCTTGATAAGCATAGTATCGGTGACGATAAACGCCAATTGATTTATACAATGACTGAAATCGGCGTTGAGTCGTCAAAAGCAGTTGATAAAGGTTTTACTGAACTTGAAGCAACTATTTTTGAAAAGTGGCCAGAAGATGAACAAAATTTATTAAGAATATTATTAAATCGCTTAGACAAAAGTCTAACGAGGACTGACGTTTAAACCGTCATAAAATGAGGTGTTTAATTAATGAAAATAGCAATTGTAACAGATAGTACTTCGTACCTATCTAAAGATCAGATTGAAGAGAACAATATTACTATAATTCCTATCCCAGTCATTATTGACAATAAAATTTATAATGAAGGCGTTGATATTACAACTGAAGGATTCTATGAAAAATTAAAGACATCTGCATCCTTTCCAAGTACCTCACAGCCTTCTGTTGGGGAAATGATTAACTTATATGATAAATTAGGTAGCGAAGGCTATGATATTATTTTAAGTATTCATTTAACAAATACAATTTCAGGATTTATTGATAATTTAAAAAATATAGCACCAACAATTGAGTCAACTCGTGTGATACCGTATGATTCTGGTATCACAGTTATGTTAATGGGATATTTAGCTTTGGAAGCTGCTAAAATGGCTAAAGAAGATGCCTCTATCGATGATATCATTGCCCGATTAGATGATTTGAAGACAACGTTAGGTGAATATTTCATTGTTGATGATTTGCAAAATCTTGTACGAGGCGGTCGTTTGTCTAATGCTTCAGCCTTTATTGGAAGTGTTCTTAAAATTAAGCCAATTTTAACATTTGATAGTGTTTCAAATAAAATTGTTGCATTTGAAAAGATTAGATCAACTAAGAAGGCAATTAAGCGTGTAGAAGATTTATTTGAAGAGCATCGTGCATCTGTTGATTATCCTTTACGTGGACTTATTATTCATGCAAATGATGAAACGTCAGCAATTAAGTGGCAGACTAAAATGAAGAAGAAATATCCTGATATGACATTTGATATCAGTTACTTTGGACCAGTCATTGGGACACATTTAGGTGAAAAAGCATTAGCATTAGCGTGGATTAAAGACTTTGATCAAGCTTAAGAGTTATTAAAACTAACAACCGGTTTAATCGGTTGTTAGTTTTTTGTTTTCAAATAATAATTAAGATGTAACTGTGACTAGATAATAGTATGTCGGAGAAAATAATTTTAAGTTAATAGATAAAGTTTAAAAGCATCAAATGAGTGGTAAATTGAGACTTATCATATTAACACTATCCAACTTTAGTTAAAACACACAATTTAATGAAAGTTTAGTAGCGCAATATCTTACTGATTTTAAACAAGTCTATTTAAATTATCATTCGTTTTGTATTTGTATCTCGCTCATTTTATTTTATGTAAATATAATTTGTTCATCATAAAATATATTTACAATTATTATTCTCCAATAAATTATATAATTAACACTAATATTTGTAGATACATATCAAGCATGACGACCATAATTTGCCAAATTATGGTATTAGCTATATAAGGATTACTTAAAATCTAAAGTATTAAATATATTAGTTATTTTGTGAATAAACACTAATTTTAAATAATATGTATCATACTGTTTGATATAAGAACATTTTGCGTTCAACTTTCATTAAAGTTGAATTGTAACTCTTTAATGTGTTATTCTCTACGTATTAAACTATCCGTTATAATGAGGTGTATTTTTGAGAAAAGAAAAATATTTAGAATTAATTGAGAATGAATTACAGTACCAACCTTGGTATGCGCAGGAATACTATCAATCTAAATCTACAATCCCCCTATCCAATGCAACGTTATATCAATATTTAACAGAGTTTAGACGTTTTTTTGATTGGTTACTGGCAGAAGGTATTGTTAACGAAAAATCAATTAAGACAATCGATATTAGTGTTTTAGAACATTTAAAAAAGGAAGATATGGAACTATATAAATCCTCCCTACTTTCTAGAAGTAAATCAAATAATGCAAATAGCAACACACAACTCTCTAGGAGCACTGTAAATCGTTCTCTAACAGCGATTTCTTCATTGTTCAGGTATCTTTCTGAAGAAACGGAAAAAGAAGATGGAGAGCCATATTTTTATCGTAATGTGATGAAAAAAATTACTGTCGTAAAAGATAACGAAACGTTTGCTACACGTGCAGCAAATATTAAAGATAAATTAATGCTTGGAACTGAAGATCGTGATTATATTAACTTTATTGATCAAAAATATGCCGATTTGTTAAAGCCTAAAGGTCTTTCCTTTTTCAAACGGGATAAAGATCGCGATATTGCTATTAACGCTTTAATGCTAGGTAGTGGTTTACGGGTTTCAGAAGTTGCAAATAGTGACCTACCTGATTTAAATTTAAAAACAAATAATATTACCGTCATTCGAAAAGGTGGCAAGAAGGATACTGTGCCAATTGCACCGTGGGTAATCCCCTATCTTGTTAAATATATTGAAGTGCGTACAATGAACTATAAAGTAGATAAAATGGAAAAAGCCCTATTTTGTTCATCATATCGTGGAATTGGAAAACGCATTGAGAGTGGTACAATTGAAAAATTGGTAGCCAAGTACTCATCTGCATTTAAAGTCCGTGTTACGCCGCATAAACTACGCCATACACTCGCTTCTAAATTGTACCTAGAGACGAAGAATGAACAACTTGTAGCAACACAATTGGGTCAGAGTTCGACAAGTGCAACTGCGTTATATACCCATATGATTGATGAAGAACAACGGAATGCTATTAATAAATTATAAAATAAAAACGATTAACTCGATATTGAGTTAATCGTTTTTATTTTATGACTTTCCTTCCCATTCAGATTTGAAATTCTCAAGGAAATCTAACATAATTTGATGTCTATTTTTAGCCATTCGTTTTCCTGGTTCAGTGTTCATTGTTTCTGTAAGTGTCAATAACTTTTCGTAGAAATGGTTAATGACCGTTTGATTCTCAATATTCCTGTATTCTTCTGGGGTCATATTTCTTCTTGGACCACGATGTGGATCATATATTTTACTGCCAACATGTCCACCGTAATAAAAAGTTCTAGCAATACCGACAGCACCAATTGCATCTAATCGATCAGCATCTTGAACAACTTTTGCTTCTTCGGGCAAGTTAATAGTATTATCGTTCAATTGGTTTTTAAAAGAAATTGATTTAATAATTATTAAAATATCATTAATTTGAAGTGAAGTTAAATCAATAGATGTTAAAAAATTTGTTAAATTAGTTACTTCTTCTTTAACATTATCGACTACTTTATCATCAATTACGTCATGTAAATAACTACTAAGAACAATTATTAAATAATTGATATTATGAATTTCTGAGGCAATCGTTTTTGAATTTGTAACGACTCGTTCAATATGAGCAAAGTCATGTCCAGAAGTATCTGACGCTAATTTATTTTGCGTATATATTTTAACTGCTTGAATTTGTTCTTCAGGTAGCATCCTAAATTCTCCTTAAAATAAAAAAGCTTAGAGATAAAGTCTAAACTTTTAAGATTTTTTATTAAGCTTCAAAAACAGCTTGTAATTGAGGAACAACTTGTTTTTTTCTTGAAACAACACCAGGTAATGACAATTTGTTATCAGAAAGTTTTGTGTTGAAGGCTTTTTCAACCATTTCTTTAGGTTCTCCAACAACTAATAGTTCTGAATCACTGTCTAGGATATTTGTAACTAATAGTAAGAATAAATCATAATTATTAGCTTTACTATCATCTTCAATCGCTGAAACTAGTGCAGCTTCACGGTTAAAAACTTCTTCTAAATCAACGGTATTAACTTGAGCAACACGTACTGTTTTACCAGCCATATCAAAAGATTTGGCATCTCCGTTAATCAATTCTGTTTCAGTTTTGCTAGATAAATTAGTTCCAGCTTTTAACATATCTAATCCGTATACATTGTAATCAGTGTTACTAATTTTAGAAAGTGCTTTAGTTGCTTCAATATCAACTGGAGTCGTTGTAGGTGATTTGAATAACAATGTATCAGAAATAATAGCTGACATCATTAATCCTGCAATATTAGCAGGAATTTCAATATTGTTTTCATTAAACATTTTCCATAGGATGGTACTTGAACAACCGACAGCCTCTGCGCGGAAATTAAGAGGCATATTGGTTGTGAAATTAGCAATACGATGATGATCGACAACGTCTGTTACAACAAGATCAGCGATATCAGAAACACTTTGTTGAGATTCATTATGATCAACTAACATAACTGATTCAACCTCATTTTTAGCTGTTTCAATAATTCTTGGTTCAGGTTCATTAAAGTAATCTAAAACAAATTTTGTTTCTTCACTTAATGTTCCTAAGGTAACGGCTTCAGTATCGAAACCTAATTTATTTTGTAGATATGAGAATGCTTTAGCAGCTACAACTGCGTCTGTATCAGGACTTTGATGTCCAAAAATTAATTGTTTAGTCATTATTATAATCTCCTTTTTATTTGTTAATTTCTTTAAGTCGAGTCATGTAATCTTTTTCTTCTAAAAATTTATCAAATGCATTTAAAAAATGTTCATTTCTAGGAATTTCATCTTTATCTTTTCTAAAGACAAATGACAAATCAAATTTTATTTCTGGATCAAAATGAGATGTCCAAAGGTCTTTGCTTTCAGGATGAGCCGTTAAAAATGAAGTTGGTAATGCTGAATAAGCATGTGTTGCACGAGCAAATTTTAAAATCTGTGTGGGTGATGTAAATCTAGCAACACTCTTTGGCAGGTTAACTAATTGATTTTGATAAATTGTTTTAATTGTTTTATCAAGATAATAATCACTTGGATAAGTGACCCAAACATTATCAATTGTTTCTTGAAGTCTAACTTTCTTTTTAGAAGATAACTTTTCATTATGATGTAAAAACAATAAATCTTCAGTAAAGATTTTCTTACTTTCGTATGGTTTCCAGTTTTTAATACTTTCATCTGGAAGATACATAATAGCTAAATCAATTTTATTATTCTCAAGTTCACTCCAAATTTCTTTACGCGTTAGTAAATGGAATGACACAATAATATCTGGATTATTTTTATAGTACTGGATAACAAAATCATCAAACACTTCGTCTTCGATTGAAGCCAAAATCCCGATAGTAATTTCTCCTTGTGTTGCACTTGTTGATTGTTGAATTTCATTCGTTGCTTTATTTAATGTTTCATAGATTTGGTGTGTTGCATCTAGCATTGTATAGCCAGCATCAGAAAGATGTAATTTTTTACCAACAGAATAAAAAAGTGGTGCACCAACTGTTCTTTCTAATTTTTTAATTTGCTGTGTTAATGCAGGTTGTGTGATTCCTAATATTTGGGCTGCTTGCGTATAATTCATTATATCTGCAAGCTGTAAAAAATATGTTAACGTTTTTGATGAAAATATATTTTCTTGCTTTGTTTTCATATTAGCGTGATCTCCTCAGTTCTAGAAATTAATAGTCATATTAGTATAATAAGCGTAATAAAAAAAAAGAGCAAACAAATTTGCCTTTTTTTAACAATTTAATTATTAATTAATCTCATTTAAATTATTAGGTATTCCTAATTGTTCTGTATCAATAACAAATGAACCATTTGAATATCTATCAGATAGCGGATATGACATTGGTTCGATAATAAATTCATTGCCACTTTCAGTAAGGGCATTTAAATTCACATCTTTAGTAATGAGTTTCATGCCAACGACTCTATGAGGTTCCTTCTTAAGCTCTCTAAGAACAAGAACGCCACGTTTCGCCCTACTTGTCGAGCTCACTTCTGATACAGCCATACGCTTAAATGAACCGCGCTGTGTTAATAATCCAATCTGACTATGTTCAGTTACTAAACAAGTAGCGGCAACATAATCATCCTTCTTAAGATTCATCGCGATTACACCAGCTGCTTTAGATCCGACAACAGGAACTTCTTCGAGAGGATACTTTAATCCATACCCATCATGTGAAGCACTAAAAATGAATAACGAGTCATCCGTTTCTTTCAAGTATGAAATCAAGATAACATCATCGTTAGCTTCCTTCAATTTCATGAATTTACTTGCATGACCTTTATAAGTTCGTCCGGGTTGTAAGTCGGAAACCAGTGTTTGTTTAATGAATCCATTTTTAGTTGCAAAAACAAATTTACCAGGGACATTCACTTTTTTGAAAGAAAATGCTTTAATTAAATATTCATCAGTATCTAATCCAATAGTTTGTGAAATATGTTCCCCAGTATCTTTCCACTTTGCCTCAGTTATTTCATGAATTGGACGGTAAATCATATTTCCCTTATTTGTAAACATAAATAGATGATCTAATGTGTTAACAGATTCATTAAATACAATTTGATCTTCGTTTTTCAAACCATTCTCATTTACTCCTGAGGCGTTAAATGACCGTAATGAGCTACGTTTGAGATAACCATCACGGCTAACTAATACTTGAACATCTTCGGGAGTTACTAAAACTGCTGTTTCAATCTTAATGTCTTCAATATGTTCTTGAATTTCAGTTAGTCGAGGTGTGGCATATTCTTTAGATACTTGTTTAAGCTCTTTTTTCACAACATCAGATAACTTACTAGGATCTGCCAATATTGCTTTGTAATCAATAATTTTTGCAGCAAGCTCTGCATTTTCTTTTTCAAGCGCAGTCACATCTGTATTAGACAAGCGGTACAGTTGTAATGAAACAATTGCTTCAGCTTGTTTTTCTGTGAAATCGAACAGATCCATTAAGCTTAATTTAGCACTCTTTTTATCTTTACTTGCACGGATTGCTTTAATTACTTTATCTAAAATTGATAAAGCTTTAATTAACCCTTCAACGATATGTTGACGAGACTCAGCCTTTTTTAAATCAAATTCAGTTCTTTTTTTCGTAACACTTAATTGATACTCTAAGTACGAAGATAAGAATTTTTTTAAGCCAACTAACTCAGGTCGTTGATGGTTAATTGCAACCATATTGAAATTATACGAAATTTGTAAATCAGTATTTTTAAATAAATAATTTAAAATACCTTGTGCATTGACGTTGCGTTTTAATTCAATTGCAATTTGTAGTCCTTCACGATCACTTTCATCTCGAACTTCAGCAATCCCATCAACTTTTTTTAATAAGCGAATTTCATCCATCTTTTTAACAAGAACAGCTTTATTCACTTCGTATGGAATTTCTGAAATAATAATTTGTGTTTTACCACCCTTTAGTTCTTGAATCTCAGTTCTAGAACGAACGACTACTTTACCACGCCCCGTTTTATAAGCACTCTGGATGCCGGATAGTCCTTGTAAAATACCACCGGTTGGAAAATCGGGGCCCTTAACGAATGACATTAATTTATCTAAAGTCGCATTTGGATGACCAATTAAATAAACAACGGCATCAACAACCTCGCTTAAATTATGAGGTGGAATTTCAGTTGCATACCCAGCTGAAATTCCCGTTGCACCATTTACTAACAAATTAGGAAATCTTGCTGGTAAAACAGTTGGTTCATACTCCGTATCATCAAAATTCAATACGAAATCAACCGTTTCTTTTTCAATATCACGTAGCATTTCAGTCGCAATTTTACTTGTACGAGCTTCTGTGTAACGCATTGCGGCAGGAGAATCACCATCCATTGACCCATTATTTCCGTGCATTTCAATTAATGGTGTTCGTAATTTCCAGTTTTGACTCATACGGACCATAGCTTCGTAAATTGAGCTATCTCCATGAGGATGAAAATTACCCATAACATTTCCGACAGATTTAGCAGATTTTCTAAACCCTTTATCATATGTGTTACCATCTTGATTCATTGCGTATAAAATACGACGTTGAACAGGTTTTAGGCCATCACGTATATCAGGTAAAGCACGTTCTTGAATAATATATTTAGAATAACGACCAAATCGTTCACCCATAACATCTTCTAAGGTCAGCTCTTGAATTTTTGATGTATCTTTTTCTATAGCCAAATTAATAATCCTCCTTCCTTAGTCAGTCGTTGTTTGATCTTCAAATAATGTTAAATCTTCTTCATTTTTTAAATCAGTAACTTGTTTACTTGATACCTTATCAAGGATACTACCGTCCTCTTCAAGTGAAAATTGAACATTTTCTTCAATCCAATTTCGACGAGGTTCTACCTTGTCGCCCATTAAGGTTGTCACTCTTTTTTCAGCAAGTGCAGGATCATCAATTCGAATTCTAACTAAAGTTCTTGTCATTGGATCCATAGTTGTTTCCCATAATTGATCTGCATTCATTTCGCCCAGACCTTTAAATCGTTGTAGGTTGTAACCACGTCCAATTTTTGTTGTTGCTTTATCAAGCTCTTCATCGGTCCAAGCATAGATACTCTCTATTTTTTTACCCGTTCCTTTTTGAATTTTATATAAAGGTGGTAAAGCAATATAGATTTTCCCAGCATCAATTAGTGGACGCATATATTTATAGAAAAATGTCAATAATAAGGTTTGGATGTGCGCACCATCAGTATCAGCATCAGTCATGATAATAATTTTATCGTAGTTACTGTCTTCGAGCTTAAATTCAGCACCAACACCTGCGCCAACTGTATAAATCATTGTATTAATTTCTTCATTTTTTAAAATATCTTGTAATTTTGCCTTTTCAGTATTCAATACCTTACCACGTAAAGGTAGAATGGCTTGGAATTTGCGTTCACGACCTTGTTTAGCTGAACCACCGGCAGAATCACCTTCGACTAAAAACAACTCATTTTTCTTAGCGTTTTTCGATTGTGCAGGTGTTAATTTCCCAGATAATAAGCGATCATTTTTCTTTTTCTTTTTCCCATTTCTTGAATCATCACGAGCCTTACGAGCTGCTTCTCGAGCCTCTCTAGCTTTAATTGATTTTCTAACAAGTTCTTGTGCAAACTCACCATTTTCCATCAAATAAAACCCAAGTTTTTCACTCAGAACGCTATCGACGATAGATCTTGCTTCGGGTGTACCTAATTTACCCTTCGTTTGTCCTTCGAATTGCAATAACTCTTCAGGTATTCGCACTGAAATGACTCCTGAAAGGCCCTCTCGAACATCACTACCTTCTAAATTACGATCTTTATCTTTTAAAAGACCTAATTTTCTGGCATATTCGTTAAATGCTTTTGTCCAAGCAGACTTCATTCCTGCTTCATGTGTACCACCATCTTTTGTCCGAACGTTATTAACAAAGGACATTAAGTTTTCTGAGTAGCCATCATTATATTGTGCTGCAACTTCTACTTCAATTTTATCTTTAATGCCATCAAAATACATCACTTCGCCAAGTGTATCTTTGTCTTCGTTTAAATAAGCAACGAATTCTTTAATACCTTCTTCAAAATGATAGATATCTTGTTTATCAGTTCTTTCATCTGTTAAAACAATTTTGACACCACGTAATAAAAAGGCAGACTCTTTTAATCTTTCAGCTAAAATATCATACTTATAAATTGTAGTTGAAAAAATACTTTCATCGGGTTTAAAAGTTACTGTTGTTCCATTTGCTCGTTTAGTTGCACCTAATTTTTTTAAAGTCCCAACTGGATGCCCACCATTTTTAAACTTTTCTTCATAACGAATACCATCACGAACGGTATCAACTGTTAATGATGAAGATAATGCGTTAACGACACTTGCGCCAACGCCATGTAGTCCACCAGACGTTTTATATCCGCCTTGGCCAAATTTTCCACCAGCATGTAAGACAGTGAAGATAACTTCAACAGTTGGTATTCCTGATGCATGCATACCAATAGGCATACCACGACCATAATCTACAACAGTAATACTGTTATCACTGTGGATTGTAACGTCGATTTGTGAACCATATCCTGACAAGGCTTCATCAACTGCGTTATCAACAATCTCGTAGACAAGATGATGTAATCCCTTGCCATCTGTCGACCCAATATACATACCAGGTCGTTTTCTAACTGCTTCTAGTCCTTCAAGAACTTGAATTGAATCATCATTGTATTTTGTTTTATTTTGATTAGTCATTCAGTTAAACGCCCCTTACTCTGTATTCCTACAGTAACGTTACTATAATAACCTATTCTTTTTTAAAATGTAAAGAGAAATCCGAATAGATGTTCTATTTTATAAAAAATTTTGGTGTCTTCTTAAAAGAATGTTAAAATACTACTTATTGGATTTACTGGCTGAAAGGAGTGAATTATCATGGGTACAATCATATTAATGTTGATTATCGCTTATATTTTAGGATCAATTCCATCAGGGGTTTGGATTGGAAAATATTTTTATCAAAAGGATATCAGAAATTTTGGTAGTGGTAATGTTGGTACAACTAATACTTATCGAGTTCTTGGACCAAAAGCAGGGACTGTTGTCTTAGTGATGGATATATCAAAAGGAATTATAGCTGCAAGCCTCCCTTATATGTTTGGGGTCGCATCAACCGTTAGTCCTTTACTAATTGGTGTAGGTGCAGTAGCTGGACATACATTCTCAATATTTACTGGATTTAAAGGTGGTAAGGCAGTTGCTACTGGTGCGGGTATTTTATTACCGTATAATCCGCTATTTTTTCTTATCGCTTGTACCATGTTTATTTCTTTAATACTTTTAACGAGTATGGTAAGTGTTGCAAGTGTCATTGGATTTATTGGTATTACGATAACAGCGATATTATTTCAAGATTGGTTATTAACTAGTATTGCAGGTATTTTGACTATATTTGTTATTTATAAACATAGAGACAACATAAAACGTATTTTAAATGGTACTGAGAGTATGGTACCTTTTGGTCTTGGATTATATTTACGAAATAAAAAAAATCGATGATTATTTCATCGATTTTTTTTTTAAAATACTGTGATTTCATACGAACCTTCGAACGATTTATTTTTTTCTAACGTATAAATATTACTTTTATCTGATAAATTACCAGTAGATTCAATATTATCAGCTACTCCCCACCATGGTTCAATACAAACAAATGGTGAATTTTCAGGATATTTCGACCAGATACCAACGTAATCTGCACCATTTAATGTCACGGAAACACCATGATCATCTTCAGGTGTTGAAAGTAAGATAGTCGTTTCTAGTTGTTTCAATTCGTAAATTAAGGCATCATTTTTGAATGTTTCGCGAGATAACTTAATAGGTTCGTTGAACTTAACTGATTTTGCATTTTCGATATCGCTAAAAGGTCCAACTAGTGGAATTTGACGTCTTTCAACATTTGGTGCCACTTCAATTTGATAATTTTCTAGATTTAAATAAGCATTTTTAAGTGGTACGTTAAATGCTGGGTGTCCTCCGATAGAAAATAACAAAGGATTTTCATCGGGGTTATAAACATCGTAAATTACTTTTATTTGATGATTAGTTAAAATGTAATGTAATCTCAATCTAAAATTAAACGGATACTTTGAGATTGTTTCTGGGGATGAACCTAATTCCAGAACAACTGATGTTTTACTTTTAGAAACCACTGTAAAAAGCATGTCACGGGCAAAGCCATGTTGACCCATTTTATATGTTTTATGATCATACGCATATTCATCATTTTTTAAACGCCCAACAAATGGAAACAATACTGGGGCATGTCTACCCCAGTATTGTTTATCTGCTTGCCAAATATATTCAATAGATGTGTCATTTCCGGTAATACTGATTAATTCAGCACCTTGTTCAGCAATTTTGACTGTGATGAAATCATTTTTAAGTTCAACTGTCATTTTAGTTCACCCTATCCTATAAAATATAACGACTAAGATCTTTATCAGCAACGATGTTACCAATTTTGTCTTCAACATAACTTTCAGTAATTGTTATGTCACCCATTTGCATATCTGGACCCTCAAATAGTAAATCTTCAAGTAATTTTTCAAGAATTGTATGCAGTCTGCGTGCACCAATATTTTCAGTATCGTGGTTAACGTTGTAAGCAATTTCAGATATTTTCTCAATTGCTTCAATTGTAAATGTCACATTAATATTATCAGTGCCAATTAAAGCAATATATTGTTTAATTAAGGCATTATGAGGTTCTGTAAGAATTTTAACAAAATCTGCTTGGCTCAAATCATCTAATTCAACTCGAATTGGGAAACGACCTTGAAGTTCAGCAATTAAATCGCTAGGTTTACTTTCATGAAAAGCACCTGATGCAATAAACAAGATATGATCAGTATTAATAACACCATATTTAGTTGAAATTTGAGAGCCTTCAACAATTGGTAAAATATCACGTTGTACGCCTTCTCTAGAAACTTCACCACTATTTTTTTGAGATTTTGAAGTAATTTTATCAATTTCATCAATAAAAATAATTCCAGTGTTTTCAGCACGTTCAATTGCAGCTTGATTGATATCTGCTACATTAACTAATTTTTTTGATTCTTCACGAATTAAAATTTTACGGGCTTCTGCTACGGTTAACGTTCTTTCTACTTGGCGTGTTGGTGTTAATGCACTTAAGGTATCTCCTAAGTCGATGCCCATTTGTCCCATCATGCCATTCATACCAGAAGGCTGTTTAGGTTCATCAACTTTAATTGTCACTTCGTTATTTTCTAATAAACCACGACTTAGTTGTTCCGATACAGATAGTCGTTCATTTCTAATGTCGTCAGTGACCTCCTCTTCATCTTTTGCATCTAATCCGGCAGGTATTTGACCTTTTTGAATTTGAGACATCATTTGCATAAGATTAACATTCTCGGCTTTTTTTTGTTTTTTAATACCTGGAACTAGAAGTTTTACAAGTCGTTTATCAGCCATACGTTCAGCTGCGCCTGAAACACGGCCATATTGAGCATCTTCTTCTAATTTAATTGACACGTCAACCAAGTCACGTACCATTGATTCAACATCACGTCCAGCGTAACCAACTTCAGTGAATTTTGTTGCTTCAACTTTAATAAATGGTGCTTCAAGCATTGTTGCCAAACGACGAGCAATTTCAGTTTTACCTACACCAGTTGGCCCAATCATCATTAAATTTTTAGGTGTAACATCTTTTTGCATTGATTCAGAAAGTTGCATCCGACGATATCTATTACGTAATGCAACAGCAATGGCCTTTTTTGCATCATTTTGACCGATAACGTATTGATCTAGTTCTGTAACAATCTGTTTTGGTGTTTTATCACTTATAGTCATAAATTTACCCGCTTTCTATAATTCTTCTGAGATGACATGATGGTTAGTAAAAATATCAATATCACCGGCAATATTAATTGATGCCTCAGCAATTTCTTTAGCTGACATATCAGTTGTATGATGCTTAAGTGCCTTTGCAGCAGACAAAGCAAAATTTCCGCCAGATCCGATTGCTAAAATGTCATCGTCAGGTTCAATTACTTCTCCACTACCAGAAACTAATAACATTTCATTACTGTTCATTACAATCAAAAGTGCTTCTAATTTTTGTAAGGATTGTTCACTACGCCAATCCTGAGCTAATTCAACTGCTGCACGTTGTAAATTACCACTAAATTCATTTAATTTTTTTTCAAATCGTTCTTCAAGATTAAATGCGTCGGCAACGCTACCAGCGAAACCAACAACTACTTGATCGTTATATATGCGACGAACTTTTCTAGCAGTCCCCTTCATAATAACTTTTTCACCCATTGTGACTTGGCCATCACCGGCCATTGCACAGTGACCATTATGCTTAACGGCACAAATTGTTGTTGCATGAAATGAAACAGTTGCCATAATAAACTCCTCCATGTTACTCATTTATTGTATAAAAAAACTTCATTGAACGCTACTACTGTAGCACAACAATGAAGTATAACTCAATTATTTTATCAGATATTTCATAAATATTTAAAGACTTGGTTTAACAATTGCTAAATGCTCTAGAGCACGATTTGCAACCGCTTGATTTTTTTCTTGTTTATCTCGAATTTTTGTGCCTAATTTAGGGATAATACCAAAGTTAGCATTCATCGGCTGAAAATGTTTACCACTGGCATGTGTTATATAATGGGCCATAGCTCCCATCACAGTTGTTTTAGGAAGTACGACTAGCTCTTCTCCTAAAACAAGATGTGCGGCATTGATCCCTGCTAATAATCCACTTGCAGCACTTTCTACATAGCCTTCAACACCTGTCATTTGACCAGCAAAAAATAAATCATTTCTAAATTTAGACTGATATGTTGGTTCCAGTGTATCAGGAGAACGCATAAATGTATTACGATGCATAACACCATAACGAACAAATTCAACATTTTCTAAACCTGGAATTAGTGAGAAAACATTCTTTTGTTCGCCCCATTTAAGATGCGTTTGGAAACCAACAATATTGTATAAGTCACCGACTGCATTGTCTTGACGCAATTGGACAACGGCAAAAGGTGTTCTACCAGTCTTAGGGTCTTCTAATCCAACTGGTTTTAAAGGGCCAAATAACATTGTTTTAGCGCCTCTTCTAGCCATTTCTTCAATTGGCATACAACCTTCGAAAAATTTTTCATCTTCAAAATCATGCATTTCAGCAGTTTCGGCCCCTATTAGTGCCTTATAAAAGGTTATAAATTCCTCTTTAGTCATTGGACAATTAAGGTATGCAGCATCACCTTTATCATATCGTGATTTTAAGTAGATTTTATCCATATTTAATGATGATTTTTCTAAAATTGGTGCAGCTGCATCATAAAAATAAAGTCCCTCACTACCATTTAATTGTTTAATTGATTCTGCTAAACCTGATGATGTTAAAGGACCTGTCGCAACAATTGTTGGACCTTTTGGTAGTTCAGTTAACTCTTCATTGATAACCGTAATATTTTCATGATTTTTAACTAAATCAGTTATCTCACCAGAAAATTTATCACGGTCAACGGCTAGCGCACCGCCAGCCGGAATTGCATTATGGTCAGCTGACTTCATAATAACTGAATCTAACTGTCTCATCTCTTCCTTCAAAAGACCAACGGCATTCGTAATTTGATTAGCTCTTAAAGAATTCGTACAAACTAGTTCAGCAAAATTCTCAGTATGATGCGCTGGTGTCATTTTGATAGGGCGCATCTCGTATAAATTAACATGAACTCCTCGCTTGGCAATCTGCCATGCAGCTTCACTACCGGCAAGACCAGCACCGATTACATTAACGCTAGTATTTTCCATTATATAATCCCCCTGCTAGTTAGATTCAATTATTTTTGAACCGCTTCTTCATAGTCACAATTACTACATTTGACTTGTTTTCCACCTTTTACTTTTTTCTCAATTAAATAATGTTGACATTTTGGACATTCGCGACCAATAGGTTTATCCCATGATACGAATTCACAATCTGGGTATCTTGAGCAACCATAGAATAAACGATTTCGTTTAGATTTACGTTCAATTACTTCCCCTTGCTGACACAATGGACAAGTTACACCAATTTCTTTAACGATTGCTTTTGTATTACGACAATCTGGAAAACGCGTACATGCAAAAAATTTACCATATCGGCCCATCTTAATAACCATCGGTGACCCACAAATTTCACAATTAAATCCAGCTGGTTCATCTTTAATTTGAACTTTCTCAATTGTTTCTTGGGCATGTTCAACATTTTTTGAAAATGGTTTATAAAAATCATCAACAACTTTAACCCAATTTTCGTCTCCGACTTCAATGTTATCAAGACCTTTTTCTAATTCAGCAGTAAATTTAACATTCACAATATCACTAAAATAAGCTTCAATCATATCATCTACAATTTCACCCAGTTCAGTTGGTTCAAAACGCTTAGCAATTAATTTCACATAATATCGACGTTGAATAGTATCCAAGGTTGGTGCATACGTTGATGGACGTCCAACACCATTTTCTTCAAGTGTTTTAATTAAATTTGCTTCAGTGAATCTAGCAGGTGGCTGAGTAAAATGTTGGTTAGGCTGATTTTTAGCTAACTTAACATGATCGCCAACTTTTAAATCCGGTAAAATATTATCAGTCTTTTTGTTATCCTCATAAATTTTTGTATAACCTGCAAACTTAGTCTTTGACCCAGAAGTATGATAAGTAACGCCATTTTGTTCAATAGATACAGACATTGTATCCATTACAGCTGGTGTCATTTGACTGGCAACAAATCGCGACCAAATTAATTTATATAACTTCATTTGATCATTACTTAAATAATCCTTCATTGAAGCAGGTGTACGTAAAACAGAGGAAGGTCTAATTGCTTCATGTGCGTCCTGTGCACCTTCTTGTAATTTACCTTTGCGTGGCTTAATAGCTGCATAATCTTCACCATACTTTTCGTGTAAAAATTGAGCAGTTTCATGTTTGGCAGTCGTAGATACACGAGTCGAGTCGGTACGCATGTAAGTGATTAAACCAACAGTACCCTGTTTTCCGAGATGAATTCCTTCATATAATTGTTGTGCAACCATCATCGTTTTTCTTGTACGAAAGTTTAATTTTCTATTAGCATCTTGTTGCATTGTACTTGTAGTAAATGGTAAAGCTGGAAATCTTTTACGTTCTTTTTTTGTGACAGCGGTGATATCAAAATCTTGTTTTGTATCAATTAATGCCATTACTTTTTTAACATCTTCATTATCATGAAGTGCTTTTTTCTTTCCCTTAATACCATAAAAAGCTGCATCAAATTTCTCTTTACCTTTTTTAAATTCAGAATCAATAGTCCAGTATTCCTCTGGTATAAATGCACGAATTTCTTTTTCTCTATCAATAATTAAATTCAAAGCAATAGACTGAACTCGACCAGCACTTAAGCCTTTTTTTATTTTAGCCCATAATAAAGGACTAATTGAATAACCAACTAATCTATCTAAAATACGGCGAGCTTGTTGTGCATCAACTAAATTCATATCAATTGATCTAGGATCATTAAAAGCATTTTTAACTGCATCTTTTGTAATTTCATTAAAAACAACACGATTTTTGTCCGTGATATCTAAATCTAAAATATGAGATAAATGCCATGCAATTGCCTCGCCTTCACGATCAGGATCGGCTGCTAGATAAACATTTTTAGCTTTTTTAGCTTCTTTTTTTAAACTTTTAATAACATCGCCTTTACCACGAATTGAAATGTAATGAGGATCATAGTTGTTTTCAACGTCAACTCCCATTTTACTTCGTGGTAAATCTCTAATATGTCCAAGACTAGCGACAACATGGTAGTTGCTGCCTAGGTATTTTTCAATTGTTTTAGCCTTAGAAGGTGATTCAACAATAACTAGATTTTTTTTTGCCGGCGTTCTCTTTTTCTTTTTGGTTACTGGCATAATTGAACTCCTTCGTAGTATTTATATTGTAAGCAATAACATTTTTAAAATCGTTAGTAATCTTAAAGCATATTAGAGAGACTTGTCAAGCGTAACTAGTTTTCATAGAACTCTGCAAGTATCTGTTCACCGTTAATAATCGGCATTGCACCGGCTATTATTAGTTCATTACACCCAAGTGAAAGAGGACTAATAATTGATCCGGGTACAGCTAGTACTGTGCGATTTTCTTGCAATGCTAAATTGGCAGTTATAAGACTACCACTATGGTGTTTAGCCTCTGTAACTAATAAGCATTCACAAAGGCCTGCAATAATTCGATTTCTTTCAGGGAAATGATTACGTTGTGGTCCTGTATTCAGTCCGTACTCAGATAATAAAAGTCCCTTTTTGCTAATTTCAATTTGTAAATCTTCATTAATTTTTGGATAATAAATATTTAAACCTGTCCCAATAACAGCAATTGTATCTGCTCCGTTAGCTATTGTAAATTGGTGTGCCAAGGTATCAACGCCGGCTGCTAATCCGCTTAAAATTACCTTATCATTTTGGATACTATTTGGTAATAATAATCGTATTACTTCTATTGAGTAGTCAGTTCTTTGCCGAGCACCAACAACAGCAAGTGATTGTCGATTTAATAATTGCGTATTTCCTCGCATAAAAAGAACAATTGGTGGTCGATAGCATTCTTTTAGTCGATACGGATAGTCCTCATCAATAATAGTCACAATTGTTGAATGTAACTTATTGGTAATAACCTCATTTTTCAATGAAATACTAGTGTAAGCTTTACTGAAACTAGCTATTTTTTTACTATTTAAATTTAAAATGGATTTAATTACATCTAGAGTTAAATCAGTACAACTTGGATTCTGTTGTAACCAATCAAAAATTTTATTTTCGCCAATATACGTTATTTCAGAACATAGTCTAAGTTTAATTAAAGTGTCTCTTATTGTCATTGTTTCTCCTTATTAGTCATTAATACTAATAAGGTACGCAATTTATTTCATTATTTTTTTAGAATAGATTTAATTGGTTCAAATGTTCGACGATGAATTGGAGTGACTCCTAATTTGCTAAGTCCTGCTAAATGTTTTTTAGTTCCATATCCATCATTATGATTGAAATCGTATCCTGGATATAATTCATTGTAAAAGTTCATGAGATGATCTCGGTAAACCTTAGCAACGATACTAGCAGCAGCAATACTAGCACTTTTAGAATCGCCTTTAATGAAACTTTCCTGCGGAATATCGCTATCAATCGTCATAGCATCAATCAATAATTGTTGTGGTTTCACGTCCAATGAATTAACAGCTTCTAACATAGCAATTCTTGATGCTTGATATATATTAACTTCATCAATTGTTTGATTATTTATCACAGATATACCAACTGAAACAGCTGTAGCTAATATTTCAACGTATAATGCTTCACGCATAGATGCAGATAATTTTTTCGAATCATTCACGTCAATTAGATTGAAATTATGAGGTAAAATAACTGCTGCACTAACAACTGGACCAGCTAACGGTCCTCTTCCAACCTCATCAATACCAGCGATGTAAGGAATACCATTCTGCCATAGGTCTCTTTCTATTACTAACCTACGATTAAATAATTCTTGGTGTTCAACTAGTTTTTTTTGTCTATTATTATATTGGATTAAAAGCTTAATAACTCCTTTGCGAGAGTCTTTAGCTATTTCTTGCATAAAATTATCCGATGGATTATTCAATAAATGTTCTTTTACTTGAGAAATTGTAAATTTGGTCACAACTATTCGCCACCCAATTGAGGGATTTCTAAGGTATAACGACCAAGTTTACCTTGTCTAATATCAAATATAATTCTCTCACTCGCACGATCATAATCTTCTTTGAAACCCATTTTTTTTGTTAAATCTAATAATAAATCAACATTACTTAACTGCATTTGTTCATCCGTTAATTTATATTTCTCTTGTAATGCCTTTGGATTTGTTTGTTTAAAATGTTCTAACCCGTATAATGCAATGTCATCTTTTGCATATAAAGAGTCTTTTATTGCTCCTGTTAAAGCAAGACGTTTACCGATTTCTTGATCTTCAAATTTGGGCCATAAAATACCTGGTGTATCTAAAAGAGACATTGATTTTCCGGCTTTTAACCATTGCTGTGCTTTTGTCACCCCAGGTCTATTTCCAGTTATGGCGACATTTTTACTTAACAAATGATTTAGTAACGTCGATTTTCCAACATTCGGAATTCCGATACACATTACCTTAACTCGTTGTTGGAGGATACCTTTACTTTCTCGTAACGCTATTTTATCTTTTAAAACAACGTTAATTTTTTTCTCGATAGCGTTAAGTTGTCCGTGTTGACTATCTACTGCAACTGCCGGAATTCCTTTGTTTTCATAGTACTGTAGCCAACGTGCAGTAACGTTCGGATCGGCCATATCTTTTTTTGTTAAAACCATAATATGAGGTTTTGTTGCAAGTAATTGCTCAAGTTGCGGATTTCTAGATGATTCAGGCAATCTTGCATCAACTAATTCAAGTACGATATCTACTAAGTTTAATTTTTCCTTTACTAATCTTAAGGCTTTTGCCATATGTCCTGGGAACCATTGGATTACTGTCATTTAAATTCTCCTTGTTAAGCCAAGTAAACTTTTAATTAACTTGCTTAATTCTTTATATTTAACTCTCTTAATCAGAATACCTTAATTTGTGCACAAAAAGAAGAGAGTTCCGCTATTTAGTTTCGCCCTCTTCAGTCTTTTATTAATTTGTTAACGATTTAATTGCCGCATCATAGGCAGGATCATTTTTTGAAATTTTTTTCTGAACTAATGTTTCAATTTTTAAAGCAGTATCTTTGTTAACTTCGCCCGTTTGAGTTAAAGTATTTTCTTTTTGTAACATTTTTACTGCATTAACCGTTGATGTACCAAAGTAACCATTATTTTTGTCTTTATAATAATTAAGTGCGCTTAAGTAAACTTGAATCGTTTTAACTTGAGGTGTAACGTCTTCATATTTATATGTTTTATCAGTATTAATTAGTGGTGAATAAGCATACGCAGGATAATCAGCTGAAATAGTAGGCTTAATCCCTTTTTTATTAATCCAAGAACCATCAGGTGTTAGCCATTTAGCAATGGTAACTTTTAATTCTGTTTTATCTGTAAAGGTATTGATTGTTTGGACGGTACCTTTTCCATAAGATGTTGACCCAATTAATTTATCATTACCAGATTGGTTAAGTGCGGCTGCTAAAATTTCAGAAGCACTTGCACTATCTTTATTAATGACAACAGCTGTTTTTTCTGTGACTTTAAATCCTGAGTCATATTTTTTACCAGCCTTATATACTTCAGGAGAACCCGTTTTGCCTTGTACCTGCATAATTGTTTGACCATCTTTTAAGAACATTGATCCAATCGCTAATGCTTGATCCATAAGGCCACCTGGATTATCACGAACATCAATGACAAACGATGTAGCGCCATCTTTTCTAAGTGACTTCACTGCAGATTTGACTTCGTTAGATGTATCCTCAGAAAATGTACTAATTTGAATATATCCTACTTTTTTATTCTTTTTCGAAATACTACTATAGACTGTTTTAACAGGAATATCATCTCGTTTTATTGAAACATTAAATGTTGATGAATCACGTTTAATAGTTAGTTTCACTATTGTTCCTTTTTTACCTCTAATTTTTGAAACAGCTTTTTCTAAACTGAGACCATAAATAGATTTACCATCTATTTTTTGGATAATATCATCTGTCTTCAAACCAGCCTTTTTAGCTGGTGTTCCTTTAATAGCTGAAACAATCTGAATATTTTTCTTGCTAATTTTGACTTCAGCACCGATTCCAACAAATTTACTAGAAATAGTTGAATTTAAATTAGTCGCATCTTCTTTACCTAAATAGGCCGTAAATTTATCTCCAGTAGAGTCGACCATACCATTGATAGCCCCATCGACTAATTTTTTCTTACTGATATTTTTATAATAAGAATTATTTAGTGCCGAATAAACAGACTCAATTTTGGCTAAATCTGAACTAGTCGTTTGTAATGACCCAACTAATGTATTAATTTGACTAATTGCAAAAAAATACATTGCAGCAGCTCCGACTATAAAAGATAAACAAATTGACCCTATTAAGGTCCAAAAATGACGACCAAATCTAAAACGTTTTTCTTTTTTATCTTTTTCCATAATTTAATTCCCCACTAATTCATTTTGTCTAAATATCGGGCCCAAGCGTCATCAAAAATTGTCATTGAAGGTAAATATCCTGCATTTAATTCAAGATAATTAGAAAGAAAGTCATACTTATCTGACAATTTAGGAAAACTTTGATCATAAAATGCATTATTTGCAAATTGGGACACCTCATCCGTACCGTGATCATTGCGTTCGGTCATTAAAAATTGATAAAATGTTTGTCTCATAAATTGATACCTCATTTAATTTAAAGGGATAGAAACATCGAATTTAAAAACATTCGTTTTTAAATCAATTTTGGTTGCACTAGCTTGTATACCATTCTCAATATCTAGTTTTTTTAAGTTAAGCATAATTGTTTGTTCTTTGCTATTAATCGTAATCCAATTTGGTAAATCATATGCATTTTTTACATAATCCATTATAAACTTTTTAGGAACTGGTAATGAACCTACAGCAACAGATTTTGCTTTTAACAAGATATTACCATCATCTGTTACAACTGGATCTGAATATAATGTGAATGAAATATTTTGTCCTAAAATTTTTGTTGTGCCCATTAATATAGCAGATTTATCTACTAAAAACCGATATTTAATTGATTGACCTTTTTGAATTGATTTTAAATAATAATTAATGGTTCCGTTAAGTTGTTCCTTGTTCATTTCCACGCTTAGTTCTGTTCTTTTTGTTGCTTTTGAAGTGGTTTGAGTTGTTAGTGTCTTTTGATCTTGGGATTGGTTCATAATACTAACGGAAAAATAAAGTAGTACGCCAATCAATAAAGAAAATAATATGATAAACGCAACTTTCCATGCGTTAAAAGTGGTTGATGTTTTTTCTGTTCTTTTCGGCATAATTCTCCTCATTATTTAAATAAATGATGTTCTTCCATTGATTTGAACAACAAATCAGTCATTTTTTTATAACCTTTTTTATTTGGATGAAAATGATCAGTTATAGAAATATAGTTATTTTTTTCATCTTTTTCTTGCAAGACACTTTCAAGATTAAAACTAGATAAATCAGATAAGTCTGAGCTACCCAAAGTCTTGGCTAATTTACTTGTTTTACCATAATATTGTCCTTCAGAAAGCTGTTTTTCAACACTAACAAAATAACTATTTTTATCATTTTTAACAACCTTGTTGGTTACGTTATTCCATGATTTAACAATCGTTTTCATACTACTCATTTCGGGGAAATAAACGTAAAATGGGTTATACACTCCTATAACGTAGATAGGCGCGCTATTATTATATTTTCTAATCTCTTTAAATAAATCATTTAAATTTTTTGTATAAGTCATTTTTTCAGTATCAATAGCTTTATTTAACTTATCAGTATCATTAGATAAAATGTTTTTTTGTATAACCTGTAATAGGTCATTCCCACCAACTGTTAATGTAATAACAGTGGCTTTTTTTAACGTTTTTTGCATTTTGGGTTGTTTCTTTAATCTGCTATAAATTTGATCACTTCGATCTCCTGATAAGCCAAAGTTAGAGGCAGTTACTTTCATATTTTTATCAGTATTTATTTTTTCTGTAATTAATGAAACGAATCCACCTTTATTCGTTTCATCTCCGACACCCTGCGTTAAAGAATCACCAAGGGATACTAGCTTAAGAGCTGTTTTTTTATGGGGCACTGTTATTAAAGAATGATTCGAAAAATGGCCGGTTGCAAACCACAGCCCACTAAATATAAGACCACTTAGTACTAAAATACTTAAAATAGTAATGGAAAAGCTTTTAAAAAATTTCAAAAAATCATTCCTTTATTTAATTAAAAAAACCGGACAAAAACAGCTGTTTTTGGACCAGTTTAAAAATAATTATTTAATATATTAGTCTTTATCTGTGTAGAACATCACTGCAAAAGCCCCTGGACCACCATGCGTCGCAATAATAGGTGCTGTCTGTCGAACTAGAATATCAACTTTTGGGACTGCTGTTTGTAATAAATCGCGAACTTCAAATGCCTTTTTTTCATTTCCAGCATGAGAAATACCTACTGCTTTAACATTAGGTGTACTTTTTAATTCTTCAACTAAATCTGCAATAAATCTGTTAACCGTCTTCATACCACGGCCTTTATTTTTAATTTTTAATTCGCCATCAATCATTTCCAAAATAATCTTCATATTTAAAACACTTGAAAGAACACCAGTTAATCTTGATATACGTCCACCTTTGACCAGATTATCCAGAGTCATAACGGCCATATTTAGAGTTGAATTCTTACGGATTTCAGAAATTTTTGTTAAAATATCATCCATTGATGCACCTGAATTTGCTAACTTAGCAGCTGCTAAGACTTGAAAAGCCATACCTCGATCAGTAGAACGAGTATCAACAACGGTTACATCGGATTGACTCATTTCTGCAGCTTGCTCTGCAGTATGAACTGTACCACTAATTTGGTCAGTCATGTTAAGTGAGAGAACTTGGCTACCATCTGCCCCAAGACTGTCAAACATTTCTACAAAAGTACCAATTGGTGGCTGACTTGTTTTAGGTAACGTTTTTGACGTTTCCATTTTAGTCTCAAATTCGTCATTTGTAATTGATTCACCTTCAACGTAAATAGTATCATCAATCATAACGCTTAGAGGTATAATGCTAATGTCATTTTCTTTTATTTCATTATCTGTTAATCCAACAGATGAATCCGTTATTATTTTAATTTTTTTCATGTTTCTTCATCCACACTTTCTTAACAAAAGTTTTTAATCATGATACAATAATGTCACTATAAACTTTTCTATTTATAATGTCTAGTATATCAGAATTACTGGTCTATTTCACATAGAAATTGATGACTGAGGTGTTTTTTTGGAACATAATTACAGTAGAAGGTATCTCATCTTAAATGAGGTATTAAACGCGGTAACTCATGGTATTGGTCTTGGGTTAAGTATAGCGGGATTGATTTTTTTACTTATTAAAGGTGCTCATAATGGTAGTGCATTAGAAATTACCTCGTATGCTATATATGGTTCATCTTTGGTACTGCTGTACTTAACTTCTACCCTATTTCATAGTTTAATATTTACACGAGCAAGAACTGTTTTTCAAATCTTCGATCATAGTAGTATCTATATTCTGATAGCAGGTACTTATACGCCTTATTGTCTTCTCTCTGTTGGTGGGGCATTAGGTTGGACACTATTCGGAATCATCTGGATGATGACCGTTTTAGGAATTATTTATAAATCAATTTGGTTGGGTCATTTTAAAACAATTTCAACCATCATTTATCTAATTATGGGCTGGCTTTGTTTGAGCGCAATGATGCCACTTTATAATAGCCTCGGTACAATTGGGTTCTGGCTACTTGTTTCTGGTGGCATTGCGTTCACAATCGGCGCTGGAATTTATAGTATAAACGGTGTTAAGTACTTACATGTCGTTTGGCATTTATTTGTGATGTTAGGTACAGGATTAATGTTTTTTTCTATTTTATTATATACTTAAAGTTAAAAAGCGAAGACACATCCGTATTGGATATGTCTTCGCTTTTTAATTATTTTTTATCATAAATTCTAAATTCATGATCATATACATTTTTTTTGTCAATCATTCCCGGAATCGTTTCAATTAATTTCCAATGAGTATAATCAATAGGAATCATCATCACATCACCATCAAACGTAGCGTTAATTTTTGTTTGATACAATCTATTAACTTTTACATACATTTCAGAAAATAATGTTGCGCCACCAATAACAAAAATATCTTCAGAATATGTTTCTAATAAATCATTCAACTCTGGTATTGAATGAACAATCTTTAGAGTATCTGTTTCAACTAAATCGTTTTTACTTGAAAGAACAATATTAATTCGATTTGGTAATAGTCCCGGAAAACTTTCAAATGTATTTCTGCCCATAACAACGACCTTATTAAGCGTTGTTTTCTTAAAAAATTTTAAATCATTTGGTAAGTACCAAGGTAGCTTACCCTTATATCCAATATGATGTTCACTGTCTTCAGCCCAAATAAAATTAATCATTATTGACTCTCCTTAAGTAAATATTAAACTGCAACAGGCGCTTTAATAGGTGGTGCAGGATTATAGTCTTCTATTTTAATATCCGTCATATCGTATTCAAAAATACTATTTTTATCAGGATTTAACCATAATTTTGGCATGGGTTGCACTTCACGAGAAAGTTGTTCCTTCACTTGTTCTATATGATTATTGTAAATATGGGCATCGCCTAATGTGTGAATGAATTCACCAACTTCAAGTCCAACCTCTTTAGCAATTAGATGAGTTAATAACGCATAACTTGCAATATTAAATGGTACACCTAAAAAGACATCGCCACTTCTTTGATATAATTGACAACTTAATTTACCATCAGCCACATAAAATTGAAATAACGTATGGCAAGGTGGTAATGCCACATTTGGTACATCTTCTGGGTTCCAAGCGGACACAATTAATCTTCTAGAATCAGGTGTTTTTTTGATTGCTTCAATAACATCTTTAATTTGGTCAATCGTATCACCTTGTCTAGTTTTCCAATTACGCCACTGACTACCATAAACGTCACCTAATTCACCAAACTTTTTTGCAAATTCATCGTCTTCAATAATTTTATCGCAAAAAAGGTTTTTCTGTACTTCATATTCTTTTTTAAAATCAGTCTCTAAAAGTGATCGATGTCCAAAATCAGTCATATCTGGACCCATATACTGAGAACTTTCAATGTAATTTTTAAAAGCCCATTCGTCCCAAATATGATTCTTATGTTTCAATAAATATTGGATATTAGTATCACCTTTTAAGAACCACAGTAACTCACTCTTAATTAAACCAAATGGTACTTTTTTAGTTGTTAGTAGTGGGAATCCTTGACTTAAGTCAAACCTCATTTGATAGCCAAAAAGACTTTTAGTTCCCGTTTTTGTACGATCAGATTTATCATTTCCGTTCATTAAAATATCACGTTCAAGTTGCAAATATGTTTCTTCCATACGAAAATTACCCCTTTTCTGCATATTTACCTAAATAGTCCCAACGATTCATCTTTTCTTCAATTTCATCATCTAAATTATCAATTGACACTTGTAGTTCACTTAATGCTACAAAATCATTGCCATTGATATTCGACATATCACTTTCAGCTTTTTCTTTCTTAGCTTCTAAATTATCAATTGTCTGTTCAATTGTTTCAAATTCTTTTTGTTCAGCATAAGTTAATTTAACTTTTAATTTATCGTCAGAAATGGTGTCGTGTTCGATAATTTTTTCTTTTTTTGATATTGATACGGCATCATCCAGTGATTCTTTAGCAAGGTACGATGTAAATAATCCAGTATAACGATTAATTTTAGCATCGCCTTCAAAAATAAGTAATTGATCTGCAACTTTATCTAAAAAATATCTATCATGTGAGACAGTTATAACTGCGCCATTAAAAGATTCTAAATAGTCTTCAAGTACTGTTAATGTTCCAATATCTAAATCATTTGTAGGTTCATCTAGTAATAAGACATTTGGTTGTTGCATAAGTAATTTCAAGAGATAGAGTCTTCTTTTTTCACCACCGGATAGCTGTCTAATTAATGTCCCATGCATCGATCTTGGAAAAAGAAACTGCTCTAAAAGTTGTGTTGTACTTATTCGTTCGCCATGTTTATTTTCGATATTTTCACCAATTTCATTTAGATAGTTAATCATTCGTTTATCGCCAGGTATGGGTTCAGTTTGTTGCTGGTAATAACCTAATTTAACCGTTTCGCCCATTAGTAATTCGCCAGAGTTAAGTGGTAATTTTCCAGCAATTGCATTTAGTAAACTAGATTTACCAGCACCATTTTTACCGGTAATCCCGATTCTATCGCTCGCCTGAATCAACTCACTAAAATGATCAATAATTTTATGATTTTCTAAGACTAAACTAGCTTCTTTTAGCTCAATAACCTTTTTACCAAGCCGCTGTTGGCCTAGTCCAATTGAAACATCTTGATCAATTTGTAATGAATTCATATTTTCTTTTAAATCGTTAAAACGGTTAATTCGTGCTTGTTGTTTTGTTGATCTAGCTTTTGCTCCAGTACGCATCCAAGCTAGTTCCTTTTTATATAGCTGTTGTTCTTTATGCTCAGCGGTAACTTCCTGGGCAACTCTTTCAGCCTTTTGAGCAACGAAATCTTGATAGTTACCTTCATACGAGTGTAATTTACCAAATGATAGTTCTAAAATCTGGTTGGCAATTTGATCTAAAAAATACCGATCATGAGTAACAACAATTAAAGCTCCTTTGTACGTTTTAAGGTAACTTTCTAGCCATTCAATAGAACTAAAGTCCAAATGGTTTGTTGGTTCATCAAGAATTAATAAGTCAGGAGCTTGTATGAGTACTTGAGCCAAGCCAACTCTTTTTTTCTGTCCACCAGATAAGGTTGAGACTTTTTGTGTTAAATCCGTTATTTGTAATTGCGTTAGAATTGTTTTAACGTCATTATCGGCATTCCATGCATCTTCACGATTCATACGATCTTCCGCATCTGAGTAACGTTGCTGTAATTTTTCATCTTCAGGATGTTCACTATAGGCTGTTAAAACAGCTTCATAATGACGAATTGTTTCAAAAATAGGTGAAGCTCCTTCAAAAGCGGCTTCCATAATTGTCATATCATCATTTAATTCTGGTATTTGTTTTAAATAACTCATACGATAGTTATTTGGTTTAATTAAATCTCCTGAATCAGCTGGGTCAAGGTCTGTTAATGCATTTAATAACGTTGTTTTCCCTGAACCGTTAGTTCCAATCAATCCGATTCTATCTTTTTCATTAACAATAAAATTTAAATCATCAAATAATGTTTTTTCGCCGTATGTTTTCTTTAAATGTTCTACCCTCAGTGTTTGCATGTAATCACTCTCTTATCTAATTGATTCTCTTTTATAATTTGTATTACTAAGCATGTTTTGTAAAAAAAGAGATTAAATGATATTTAATCTCTTTTTTTACGCTAATTTTAACATTAGTTGCTTAGCCACTTTTAATAATTGAGTTGATTCGTTTGGGACTTCTTCTAGTAAAATACGATTTTCCAATATGGATAAAATTTGGCCTAATTTTTCACCTGGTTGAATACCAACATCTTTTATTAACTGTCGTCCATTAATTGCCATGTCTTTTTTAGACTTAATTGGAAGTGCAGTATAAGCAACTGTCAGCATTTCTGCATCTAAATTACTATTAAATATTGCTGCAACTTCATTTGCAATTAATAATAATTCTAATCCAGTTTCATACATCAGTTCTCGATTAACGGAATCATGAATAATACCGTTAAGTGCTTTGATAACTATTTGAACGTGTGTAATTAACTCATTTGAACTTTTCCATGAGATTAGAAAATGATTAATATTAGTTTCTGTTATCTTTAGAACATGAATAATTAACGACCAAGCAGCTACTTCTGATGTAAGTTTAATTGATTGCATTTTTGACATATCAGTTAGTTCCGATAAATAATTATTAAATTCGGGACAATATTTTACTAAATCTGATTCAACAAAATGTCGAAGTCCAATTTGAGGATTTTTTCCCAACAGTAATTTAATAAATTCAATATGAATCCGTTCAATAGCAATCTTTTTCAATAGTGGTGCATGTTTATTTAATGCTTTCTTCGTTTCCATTTCGATTGTGAAATCTAATTGGCTTGCAAATCTAATTGCCCTCATCATTCGTAAAGCATCTTCATTAAAACGTTCATCAGCAGTGCCAACAGCTCTAATGATGTGATTTTCTAAATCTTGTAGTCCGTTGAACAAATCAATAATCCGTCCATCATGTGTCATTGCTAAGGCATTGATTGTAAAATCACGACGTTTTAAATCTTCTTCTAAAGAGCGTACAAATTCAACATGATCTGGACGTCTAAAATCTTGATAAGTTGATTCTGTTCGAAATGTGGTGATTTCATAACCTTCTCCATGATCTAAAACCATAACAGTCCCATGTTGAATACCTGTATCTACCGTCTTATTAAAAATTTCCTTAATTTCCTCAGGGTATGCACTAGTGGCAATATCAATATCATGGATTGGTAATCCTAAGATAGTATCCCTAACACTTCCTCCGACAAAATATGCTTCAAAACCAGCATTTTCAATGGCTTTAATCACTGGTTCAGCATTAATGAAATCATCCGCAAGATTGGAAACTATCATAATATATTTTCCAATCCAACTAGTAATTCTTTATATTGTCCAATTTTTTCAGTAGCTAATGCAACACCAGACATGAATGAAATACGGTCAAATGAGTCCTGACGAATAGTTAATGCTTCACCCTCGCCACCAAATAAGACTTGTTCATGAGCAACATAGCCTGGTAAACGGACACTATGAATTCTCATGCCTTCAAAGGCTGCACCTCTCGCACCTGGTAATGTTTCTCTTTCATCAGGGTTGCCTTGAATTTTAGGTTTACGAACTTCAGCAATTAATTTTGCGGTATTTAAGGCTGTACCACTTGGAGCATCCAATTTATTATCATGATGCATTTCAATAATTTCAACGTCAGGTAAATACTTAGCAGCTTGTTGCGCAAATTGCATTAATAAAACAGCTGAAATACCAAAATTAGGAGCAATCAATCCACCTAATTTTTCTGTTTTACATAATTGTTTAAGTTCAGCTATATTATTTTCCGATAAACCCGTAGTCCCAATAACTGGTGACATATGTTTCGAAATAGCAAATTTAGTATTTTCGAAAACAACACTTGGGACAGTAAAATCAATCCAAACATCGGAAACTACGTTTATTTCATCTAGCTTATTGAATATTGGGACATTCTCTGTCTTATAGTCAGTAATTTCATTTATATTTTTTTCTGTAGCTGTAGTACTATAGACTCCAACTAATTCAAATAATGGATTTTCTAAGATCATATTTGTTGTAGTGGCACCCATTCGTCCTTTAAATCCAGCAACCAAAACTTTAATCATAGTAATCCTCCTCATCTTTAATTAATACAATCTAGTTTAACAGATTTATACTAGATTTAAAATGATAGTCAGCAGACATTCATCGATAATATGGTATGATATTTATATTGAATTTATTTCAGGGGGTAGAACTAATCTTAAAAAATGAACGAATTAAAATAATCGATTTAGTAATGATTGCGTTAGGTTGTTGTTTTTATGCATTTGGATTAGCAACCGTTAATATAACAAACCATCTTGCTGAAGGTGGTATAACCGGAGTTACTTTAATTTTACGTTATTGGTTTCATATTGATCCTGCGTATTCAACAATTGCAATTAATGTTCCATTAATCCTTATTGGTTACCGTTTTTTAGGTAAACGATCATTAGTCTATACTATATATGGAACAATAATGTTATCTCTTTTCTTATGGATTTGGCAACGTGTTCCGATTCAAATTAATGTAAATGATGATTTGTTTTTAGCAGGTATCCTTGCTGGTGCTTTTGGTGGCCTTGGGTCAGGCTTAGTATATCGTTTTGGTGGTACTACTGGTGGAACTGATGTAGTGGCTCGAATTTTTGAAAAAACACGTGGTATTCAAATGGGTAAGACAATTCTTGCCCTTGATATTGCTGTTTTGGTCATATCACTTAGCTACTTAGATTTAAGGCATATGATGTATACCCTACTAAGCTCATATGTTTTCTCAAAAATTGTTAACTTCACTCTTGAAGGTAGTTATTCTGGACTTGGCATCTTAATAATTAGTGACCAATATCAAATTATAACTAATGAAATTTGGGATAAATTAGGCAGAGGTGTTAGTTACATCAATGGTGAGGGATCTTATTCTCGCCAAAATAAAAAAATGATTTATGTTGTTATCAACCGTAATGAACTTCATCAGTTGAAGGAAATATTACAAAACCAGGATTCAAATGCTTTTGTTTCAATTAGTAGTGTTAATGAAGTACTGGGACAAGGGTTTAGTTTTAATCGACAAAAAAAGAATAAAATCACTAATATCACTAATATCTTTAATAAATGATTGGTCTTGCGCACTGCGATTTTTGCAGTGCGCTTTATTAGTGTGATATAGTTAAAGTAACTTATTGTTTATTACTAAAGGAGGCAATTAAATGAATTATCCCTATCAAAAAGCTTTTAATTTATCATTAGAATCCAACTCTTTGTCCCCATCAACAATTTTAGAATATAACTACGATATTCATGATTTTTTTAACTATCTTCTAAATTTTAATGATGCATTCTCTAATTCAATAATGGTTGAAACTATCTTAGAATCAGACGTTCGTCAATATTTAACTATGCTTCAAGATAAAAGAAATATTAAAAATTCAACATATACTAAGGTTTTATCGCATCTGAATGGTTATTTTAAATATTTATTTACCCATCAGATAAATACTCATATTCCAACATTAATGTTAAAAGGGAAAAAAAATATCGCAAATTCTGTTATAACCTTCAATTGGTTAATAGACTTCGACTCTTATCTTTTAAATTCAGAAATTAGCTACTATTCTCGACTTGTTTTATTAATGACACGGCATTTCTTTAAAATTTCAGAAATCTTACAACCTGGTTTTTTCGTTAGCTTTAAACAATTAACATTTACGGAAACAGAGGAATTATTTTTGAAGCAATTCAATACCTATATTAAACAACTACAAATTTTACAAAACTCCAACGATTGCTTTTTAAAACTGCGTAAAAATGTTGAAGCACCTTTATTATCTTTACCTGGTCTACATAAATTTTTAAAGAAAGATTTACAATTTATTGCGCCAAATGTTTCACCACGTCTGCTGTACCAGTCAGCTATTTGTTTTTCTATTCTCACTAACAATACGATGACAGATTCAGAAATTATGATGACGTTAAGAATTGATCCAAATTCACTTTTATACTACCGTCATTTAATTATTGAACAAAAATTAATCATATAAACCTTAAAAGAGCAACAAAAAGGAGCTAGAAAAATTCTAGCTCCTTTTTGTTGCCCAAATATTTTTAAATTATGCTACTTTTCGCCATAACTTTATCTAACCAATAGTCTTAATAATTCGTGCTGGATTACCTGCGATTAAAACATTATCAGGTACATCTTTTGTTACCACACTACCAGCACCAACGACGACATTATTTCCAATCGTGACACCAGGTAAAACAATCACTGATCCACCAAACCAACAATCATCACCAATTGTAATTGGTGCATCATATTGCCATCCTTCACGACGTAAATTTTTGTCCATAGAATGATGATTAGGTGTATATAACTGACAATTAGGCCCAATGAAACAGTGTTCTCCAATTGTTATTTGTCCTGCACTTAAAATCTGTAAATTAGAATTAATAAATGTGCCTGACCCTATTTTTAACATTTCCGGCCATTCTATAGTTGAAATTGGAAAATATATTTCAGCAGATTTTTCCATATTAGGTAAAAATTCTTTAAGCATTTTATCTGCATCATTCGTATCATGAGCCGCCAATTTATTTATTTTATAAATAGTTTGTGCACTTGTTTTAACAGTTTTTTGAGCCCATTCTTCTTTAGAATATTGGTACCAATCGCCATCTATAATTTTCTCAGTAATACTTTTTTTACTCAATCGTTCAATTTCTTTTTCGTTTAAATCTTTCATGTCCCTACCCCCGATATATAATTTTAGATAATTAATCGCCATTTAAACAACATTACCTATCTAAAATTATATCCTTAATAGCAATTAAAAAGCAAAAAATAATAATATCATTTATAAATATACCATCATAAATTCTATAATCTCTTTTCAAAAATTAAATTTTGGTCATTTTGTTCTATAAAGTGATAATTATTAGTCTTAGCTACTTTCAAACTTTTTATATTATTCAAATCTAGTATTATTTTTAATTTTTTTAACTTATATTCCTTTATAGCTAGTTTCTCAAGTTCTGTTAAGGCCTTTGACATTATTCCGCGTCCTACATACGACTTGTCTAACCAATAACCAACCTCAGCAGTTCCCATATGTAAATCTATTCCATGTAAATCAATCATGCCAACGATATTCTTATTAATTTTTATAGCGAAAATTAATTTAGTTTCATCCTTAAAAGAGTCTCTTAAAAAAATTATTTCATCATTAATCGATTTCATAGCATTAACCCATGGAAGCCACTCACTTAATTCAAGACGATTACGACTAATTAAATTAAATATTTCAGTACTATCTTCTAATTTTGGTATCACTATCTGATTTGTAATCATTTTACTTCCCCTTCTTTAAGCAAATCTTACAAATTGCTAACAAAAAACGCTTATACCAAAAGAATGATATAAACGTTTTATTTTAATAATTTATATCATTTTGAATATCAATAATTTCTTGATCATCAGGTACTAAAGCTAAGTAATGTTTAATTGCGTCCTTTAACTCCTCTTGTCGTCCGTTCTCTCTAAAAATAAATATAACAGATCTTAAAAAGTCAACTTGATTAGTAAAATAAGGGTATGCTTCTAAATAATTTTCTTCAGCTTTATCATAATCTTCAAGTCTTTCATATGAAATAGCTAAATTCCAAAATATTTGAGGATCTACATCTCCGTCGCTCTTGATATCTTCTAGTAATTTAATATCTTCATCATCACGTTCTTGCTTAACTAATAAATTACTTAATTGTAATAATATGCCAGTATTATCTGGATTAATATCAATTGCTTTATTTAAATACTTTTCAGCTTGCTTCTCATCGTCCAATTTTAAGGCAACAGTCGCTGCCTGTTCATACAATGTATCATTTACCTCGTCAACCGCTAACCCTTCTTGATAGACAAGTAAAGCATCATTCAATCTATTCTCATCTGAAAGTGCTTGACCAAGAATTGGATATAAGGATGTATACGAAGGATCTTCTTCCTTCAAATCATAAAGAATATCAATTGCTTTTTGTTGATCATTTAATTGTAGATAGGTTAAACCCATCTGTAACTTAGTATCAGAGTCCATATTTTCTAAATGAATTTGTTCTAAATATGCCATTGCTTTTTCAAACTGCCCACTGTTTGCGTAACTAACACCTAATCTTTGTACTAAGTTAACCTGTGACAGTTCAGTCTGTCCTGATTTAATTAATTCAAGATAAAATCCGATTGCCTGACTAAATTGTTTTGTATTAAAATATAGTTCGCCTAAAGCAAATTGGATAACTTCTTCTTCAGGAGCCAACTTATATGCAGTTAATAATTTATTTTCACTAACTTCAAACATACCTTGTGTCTGATATAAATCGGCAGCAACCATAAGAGACTGAAGATAAGCTTCTGAATCTTCTTCAATTTCTGACAAATAGTTAAGTGCTTCATCAGATTTTCCTTCACTAATTGCAATATCTGCCAGGAATGTTTTTAAAGTATCTTCTTCTGGATATTTTTCTAATAATCTTTCATAAGTACGTTTAGATTGAGCTAAAAAACCTAAGCTATATAACTCTTCTGCTAAACTAAATAATGTTGCATCATTGTCTTTTCTTAATGCTCTGGCAAATTCTTTCATTGCCTCATCAATTTGTCCTTCGTCCAAGTAGTCTAGCATAATTTCTGAATGCGTCATTAAATAACTTCCCTTCATTATTAAATTAATATGGTTTAGTTTAATCTATCATACACACAATAGCTAGTAATCTCGTACATAACTATTGTCTATAAAATAAATTATAGATTGAAAAAGCTAGTACAAAATGAATTGTACTAGCTTTTTCTAAGTATTATTTAACAGAATCCTTTAAAGCTTTACCTGGTTTAAATGCAGGTACTTTACTTGCAGGGATTTGAATTTCTTCACCAGTTTGTGGGTTACGACCTTTACGAGCAGCGCGTTCACGTACTTCAAAGTTACCGAAACCGATTAATTGAACTTTTTCACCTGTAGCTAATGTGCTTTGGATTGAACCAAATACAGCATCAACTGCGACAGTAGCATCTTTTTTTGTCAATCCTGTTTCTTTTGCAACATTTTCGATTAATTGTGCTTTGTTTGCCATAATGTTTCACCTCCCCTAAAATGTGTCCGAATATTTAAAAATATTCAGCCATTATTATTTAAAATAAATAATAATAATAGAACCAGAGATTACTCTACTAATTCTTTATTTAAGATACCATACAAAACGTATTACATCAAGGTATTTAACTACTTTAGCAGAAAAAAAGATGGCATGGTAGCGTTTTATCAATTTGAATTATTTTCTTCTTCTTTCAATAACATGAATTGGTGTTCCTTCAAAATCAAACGATGTTCTAATTTGATTTTCTAAGAAACGTTCATATGAAAAATGCATCAAATCAGTATCATTAACAAATACAACGAATGTAGGTGGTTGTATTGCTACTTGTGTTGCATAGTAAATTCTTAAACGTTTTCCATTATCAGTTGGCGTTGGATTATGGGCTACTGCATCCATAATGACATCATTTAATACTGAAGATGTAATACGACGACTATGATTTTCATTTACGCGTTTAATTAATTCGGGTATCTTAGATAATCGTTGCTGTGTAATTGCAGACACAAAAATAATAGGAGCATAACTAAGATATGCAAATTCTTGACGTATATTAGCCTCAAAATCAGATAATGAATGATTATCTTTTTCAAGAGTATCCCATTTATTTACGACGATAATGATACCACGTCCTGCTTCATGGGCATACCCTGCAACTCTCTTATCTTGTTCCCGAATACCTTCTTCAGCATTTAACACAACTAAAACAACATCTGAACGATCAATAGCACGCATGGCACGTAGTACAGAATACTTTTCAGTATTTTCATATACTTTTCCGCGTTTTCTAATACCAGCTGTATCAATCATTGAGAACATATCGCCCTCTTCAGTATCAAAAGCTGTATCAATTGCATCACGTGTAGTCCCTTCAATAGGTGAAACAATAACACGATTTTCACCCAGGATTGCATTCACCAATGAAGACTTACCCACGTTAGGACGACCAATCAAACTAAACTTAATTCGACTGTCATCTTCATCAGGAATATTTTCAGGGAATTTCTTTGTAATCTCATCCAATAAGTCACCAACCCCAAGGCCATGACTACCAGAAACTGGAAATGGTTCTCCAAATCCTAATGAATAGAAATCAAAAATATCTTGTCTAGACTCGGGATTATCAACTTTATTAACCGCTAAAATAACTGGCTTATCAGAACGATATAAAATTTTAGCCACTTTCTCATCAGCATCCGTTACGCCTTCTTTTACACTTACAAGAAAAACAATAACATCAGCTTCATCGATTGCGATTTGTGCTTGTTCAGTGATTTGCGTCAAAAAGGGTTCATCACCGATATCGATACCACCAGTATCAATCAAGCTAAATTTTTGCGCTAACCACTCACTATGAGCATAAATACGATCTCGTGTAACACCAGGAGTATCCTCAACAATTGAAATTCTTTCCCCGGCTATTCTATTAAAAACTGTGGACTTTCCAACATTAGGACGTCCAACAATTGCTACAACAGGATTTGCCATAGATAGTACCTCACTCTCTAAATATCTTTTGTAATAAATAATAAAAACGACTGAACTACAGTTCAGTCGTTACTTAAAAATAATATTTTAATTATTTGTTAGTATCTGCATCTTCTAATGCTTTACCTAAAATATCACCAAGTGTGAAACCAGTACTTTCTTCTGGCATACCACTCATTGTTGATTTAGGAGCTTTAGCTTTTGGTGCAGCTTTTTTAACTGTTTTTTTCTTTTCAGGTTTTTCTTCTGTTGCTGGTTTTTCTTCGAGAGCTTTAATTGATAAAGCTAAACGATGTTCTGCTGGATGTACTTCAAGTACTTTAACTTGAACAGCTTGGCCAGTTTTTAAAACTTCGCCTGGTGTAGCAATATGTGTGTAAGAAATTTGTGAAATATGAACTAATCCTTCAATTCCAGGCATAACTTCAACAAATGCACCAAATGTCGTTAAACGTTTAACAGTACCATCTAAGACGTCATCTACATGGATATCATTTTCAACATTATCCCATGGTTGAGGTAATGTTTGTTTGATTGATAATGAAATACGATTCTTATCTAAATCGATTGCCAATACTTTAACTTTAACTTCTTCACCAACTGATAAGACATCTTCTGCCTTAGAAATACGGTTGTAAGAAATTTCTGAAATATGAACAAGTCCATCAATACCACCAAGATCAACAAATGCACCGAAGTTAGTTAAACGGGCAACTGTTCCTGTTACAACTTCACCAACTGTTAAAGTTTTAAGAGTTTCTACTTTTTGAGCATCTCTTTGAGCTTTAACAATTGCTTTATGTGATAAGATTAATCTATTTTCAGTTGGGTCAATTTCAATAATTTTGAAATCTAATGTTTGATGGTTATATTTTGATAAATCTTCAACAAAACGATCATCAATCATTGAAGCGGGTACGAATCCACGCACACCAGCATCAGCAACTAATCCACCTTTAACAACTTGTGTTACTGTAGCTTCGATTGTAGCATCATCATCAGCTAATTTTTGTAAGTCATTCCAAACTTCACGTTCAGCAATTCTTCTTTGTGATAGTAAGTAACTACCACCTTCTTTATCGCCACCGATACTTGAAATAACAACTAAATCCATAACGTCACCAATTTTGACAACGTCTTCTGTTTCTTCACCAGCTTTAAGTGCTAGTTCTTTAGCTGGTACAACACCTTCAACACCGGCGCCTTCAATACCAACAATGACTTGTTTAGCATCATCGATAGCTAAAACTTCACCTTTTATAACAGAACCAACCTTAACTTCACTTACACTATTTAATGCTTCTAGTAAATCATTATTTTCTTCAATATTACTCATGGACAATGTCCTCCTTAGCGAATAAACTCTATTTATTATTTTAGCTGAAATGAAGAGTAATTACTAGTGCTAATACTCATTTTTCACATTTTATTTTATTATTTGTTAATTATATCCATAATTTTCTGTACGACCCCATCAATATTCATTGAAGTCGTATCTACAAGTATAGCATCTTTTGCCTGAATAAGCGGAGAAATTTCACGTGTAGAATCTTTTCGATCTCGTTCGGCAATTTCAAACTCTAAAACATCAAGTGTTGTATTAATACCCTTAATTTGATTTTCCTTAAATCGGCGAAGAGCACGTTCTTTAACACTCGCAACTAAGAATATTTTAACTTCAGCATTTGGTAATACTGTCGTTCCGATATCACGACCATCCATAACAATTGATCCATCTTCGGCAATTTCTTGTTGTCTTTTAACTAATTCCTTGCGTACACCTTCTTGAGCAGCAACCGTTGAAACATTATTAGTTACCTCAGGTTGCCTAATTGCTTGTGTTATGTCTATATTGTTTATATAGACTAATTGTTCTGGATTTGCTGGTTTAAAAGAAATTATTGTATCTTTTAATAGACTAACTAACTTATCATCATTATCCAGCGCAACATTCTTTGCCATTGCTTCAAAAGTAATTGCTCGATACATTGCCCCAGTGTCGCAATAAACATAATTTAATTTTTTAGCAACTAATTTAGCGACAGTGCTTTTTCCTGCGGATGCCGGTCCGTCAATTGCAATTTGGATATTATTTTTCATCAAGTAATTCCTCCATAAAAATGGGATTGATTAGATATCAATCCCATATGTATATTATTTAACTCTTATTTTTTGTCCTGCACTAATAGAAGTAGTCAACCCTGGATTCATTTGTAGAAGTTGTTCTGTAGTTAACCCATTGTTTGCTGCAACACGATATATGCCTTGTCCTGCTTCGACAGTTACATATGACTTTGAAGATGCACTTGATGAACTATCAGAGCTGGTTGATTCACTAGACGCTGAGCTAGAGCTTGAATTAGTGCTAGAACTAGCTTTCTCTTTTGATTCAGAGCTAGCTTTTTCTTTTGATGCTTTTTCTTTCGATTCAGAACTAGCTTTTTCTTTTGATTCAGAGCTTTTCTTAGCACTTGAGCTAGAACTATCAGAATCATCAGTTTTGGTAACTATTTTTTTACTTACTGAACTCTCGCTTGTGGTTCTATCTTCTGGTTGGTATACTTTGTTACTTTCAACAATATAAAAAGCAATCGTTCCAATAATAATAGCTACAAAAACAACTAATAACCCCGTAGTTAATAATGAACTATTTTTACTTTTACGTCTATTCGCTGATCGAGAATAATTTCCATTATCGTCTCTATCGTCTTCGAATGATTTTTCCCAAGGCTTTTTTTCTGAATTATCTTTTTTATCACTCATTTTTCAATCCTCCTAAAAACAATTATCATTATTTTACCATAATAATCCAAATTATTCTCAAGATAATTTAAACAATCTTGAAATAATATTATCTGTTGATTGAATTAACTGCTTGTCATCATTTTTGATTATCTTTTTTTCTAATCCAATCTTTTGAAGTACATCCACATTAAATAACGCTGAGCAACAGAATTCATCATGTTCTATTAATTTCGATTCTCCAAAATGGTTTAAAATTTGTTGCTTTCGACAATTACTTGAATTAACAAACATTATCATATTTTGTAATCCAGTTTCTTTTTCAATTTTCCTTTGTCTAAAAAGGAACTGCACCTCTTCAACTGAGCTTTGTTTCTCATAGTAATAATCTAACAGTTTACCTTTTTCTTCTCCAAGACCAACTAATTCCTTATGTTTTTTAAAATACATCCTAATAAAATCATCATCTGGAATGGTTAAATCAATTAAGTTTCTTTGTAGAAACACATCATTTTCTTGAGAAAAAACAATTGCGATACTCTGCTGGCCATCTCGTCCAGATCGGCCAAATTCTTGTACGTAGCTTTCAAAATCAGCGGGCATATGATAATGGATAACGTATCTAATATCTTTCTTATTAATACCCATACCAAAAGCGCTTGTTGCACATATAACATCTATTTGATTTTCCATAAATTGTCTTTGTACCGTATACCTTGCCATATCATTCAAGTCAGCATGGTACGGTTCAGACCTTAATCCAGTGTTATTATTTATTAAATCTGAGACCTCATTTGCCTTTTTCTTGCTCGAGAAATAAACGATTCCAACACCCTTGATTTTATTCAATAAATTTAATAATTGCTTATTTTTATCAGATTCATCATGCACTTTTAAGACACTTAAAAAAATATTACTTCTATTAACCGATTTAATGATTTTATGAAAATCTCGACCTTCTGTTTTTAATTGTGTCATAATATCATTCTGAATATTTAGTGCAGCTGTGGCTGTCAACGCCAAAACGCAAGGTGTACCAAGTTTCACAATTGCATTATTCAAATCCAAATAATCAGGCCTAAAATCTGGTCCCCAAGTGGAGATACAATGTGCCTCATCTACAACAAATAGTGATACATCTATTTGTTTAAGGGCATTTATCACTTCAAATTGACTTAGCATTTCAGGAGATAAATAAACAAATTTATAAGATTGTATATTTTTTAACACATATTTTTTTTCAGAATAACTCAATATTGATGTTAATCCAATAGCTGTCCCATTACCACGAAAATTAAATTGACTAACTTGATCTTGAATTAAAGATAACAACGGTGAAACGATAACTGTCGTACCATTCATAAGATAGCCAGCTAACTGATAACACAATGATTTCCCAGTCCCTGTAGGTAGTACTGATAACGTGTCTTGACCAGATAAGATAGTTTCTATGGTTTCTTCTTGGCCTATCATAAATGAATCGAATCCAAAGTATTCCATCAATTTTTCTTTTAAATTAATTTTGGACATCTATTTTACTCCTATAAATTTGATACAAACGATAATCGAAAAAATTTATATCAGGTTTCTTATTTTGTATTATTTTAAAAGGTACTTGATCAATATCTCTCCCCATAATTTCAGATAAATCATTAACTATTTTTTTTGTTAAAAAAGTATCAAATGGAAATTTTTCACTAATCATTGCTAATTCAAGTAAATGTTCAAAAATTGTACTAGTCTTCAATCCTCTACTTTTAGCCACATCATTAACAGATAGGCCCATAGTAATTAATCTCATCGTTTCCTTTGCACTTTCAGAAATAATTCCTGTTTTTAGAATTGACTGAACTAATTCTTTGAACACACTTTGTTTTTGCTCCTCAATCCAACTAGCAAAAAAATTTATTGTATCTCTGTATATTAATTGAATCTCCATTTCTGATAGATTCAACTCATTTGCTAACTGTTTATTGGTCAATCCATTAAGATTATGACCAATTAATTTGTTCATAAATATTAAACTAGAATTTGTATCAATTTTTTGCACGAACAATCGTAATTCTAAATTAACTTGTTTTGTTAGTATTGTTTTGTCATTATTAGAAATCCATTTTTTGATATTAAATTTAGTTAATTCGGATGTTACGACAGGATAATAATGACGATTAACAAAGCTAAGTTCAGATACAACTTGTATAGCTAAAATACAAGTTTCTGACCATTCATTAAATTTATATTGATTTATTAATTTAGGGTGCTTAATTTGATATAAATCGCTTTTCGCTTTTTTTTGTCGAATTAAACCATTTTGCGTTAACCGAACTTGCCCATTAGATTCAGTGAGTAATTTATTTTGTTTCAACTTAGAAAGTATTTTTTGATATATTTCATTTGTAAATTGAGGATCAATACTAAAATAATCTAGCAAATCATAACGCATTCCCCAATATATATTGGAAACAGTATTCCGACCTGTAATAATGCTAAATATTACATTAGGTCGCCGATATTCGACATTAAACATTTGTAAGAGATAATCTTCAACCATAAAATACCATCCTTATAAAATAAAATGAGGAAGAATCACTTAAGAATTCTCCCTCATTAATTATACTATAGTTGTTTATATTTTTTATTATTTAACTGAACCCAACCATACATTCTCTGATATAAAAGACTAAATAACCCAACGACCAGAATTCCTTTTATAATATTAAAAGGAACAATACCAACAATAACGTACTTGGATACTGACATTCCGATATTCATACCGATAACATTCAAGTACACTGGTAGAATTACAAAATAATTTGCAATAGATAATACAGCAGTTAGTACAAAGGTACTCACTAAAACTGCCAAAATACTCTTTCCAAGTGTTGGCTTAAGGTTTCCTTTACCTTTGAGAAGATAATATGCTGGAAATGATACCGCCATTGATGCTAAGAAATTACTTCCAACACCTATCAAGCTGGCAATATCTGTTCCAGTTGAAACTAGATACAGCAATGAACGAACGACGGCAACCATCACACCGCTCATTGGTCCCAAAATAAAAAATCCAATTAAAATTGGTAAATCACTAAAATCAATTTTTAAATACGGAAAAATTACTGGGAAAGATAAAAACATTAATACGTATGAGATTGCAGCTAAGAACGCTGTAATCACAACTTTATAAACTGGTGACCGATTCATACTAGAAAACCTCCTGGAAGGCCATCTTCAATGAAGAACCTTTCAAGTAAATAAAAATGAACGCCATTAATCACTAAAGATTAACAGAGTTCATTTGAAATTACTTACTCAAATAAGCCCTATCTTCTTTATCCAGACTTTAACTGTCGGTACTGGAATTACACCAGTCCAGCCACATATACAATGTGGGTCGCGGACTATAACCGCCGGTCGGGAATTACACCCTGCCCCTGAAGACGAACCAAATATTTTATTACGCTACAAAATATAACATAGGATAAAATAAGTTACAATTATTTACGCTCGGCGATACTTTTCAATGCATGAACTTCTTCTTCAGATAACTCACGGTATTGACTCGAAGTTAATCCATATAAATCTAAGAATCCATAAGTTTCACGTTTTAATTTTTCCACTGGATGTCCGACCTCTGCCAACATATTTTTAACTTGATGATTTCGGCCTTCATGAATTGTTAATGAAACAATTGCTTTTTGCTTATTTTTATCTGCTGAAATAATTTTTGAATGAGCAGGAGCCGTTTTCTTACCATCAATTACAATTCCTTGACGTAACGTTTTTAAATCATCATTAGATGGAATACCATTCACTTTAGCGACGTAAGTTTTGTCAATCTTATACTTTGGATGAGTCATTTTGTTGGCTAACTCACCATCATTTGTCATTAATAATAATCCAGAAGTATCATAATCTAATCGACCGACTGGATAAATTCTTTCCCTTACACCTGGAAAATAATCCGTAACAACCTTACGATCTTTATTATCCTTAACAGCCGAAATAACTCCTCTTGGTTTGTAGAATAAATAATAGACTAATGGTTCTTCATTTAAACGAATACCATCAACTTCAATTTTATCTTCACTTGTGACCTTAATACCCAACTCACTTGCAACCTTACCATTCACCTTAACATGACCTTCTGAAATCATTTTTTCGGATTGTCTTCGTGACGCAACACCTGATTGCGCCATAACTTTTTGTAATCTTTCTGCCTCTGCCATATTATTCCTCATTTTCTTGTAATTTTTCGTTAAAATTATTTAAAAAAAGTTTACCTATTTCTCCATCAAAATCTTGATTTTCACTAATCACTGGAAGTTCTTTTAGTTCAGTTAATCCAAAATAATTTAAAAATTGCGTCGTTGTTACATATATAATAGGTCTTCCTGGTACATCAAGACGTCCATTTTCACGAATTAGATCTAAAGCAATCAATTTTTGCAGTGATCCTGAACTTTGAACTCCTCGGATATCATCAATTACAAGTCGTGTCACTGGTTGTTTATAAGCAATGATAGCTAGCGTTTCCAGTGCTGCATTAGAAAGTCTTCTTGAATTAGGATTTTCAAAATAATCTTTAATTAAATCTGCTAATTTCTCTTTTGTTACTAATTGATAACAATCATTATATTGAATTAGCTCCAAGCTAGAATTTATATCATTTTTATACTTTAATGATAATTTTTCAAGTTGTTCTTTAACTGCTGATTTCAATAATCCAGTTAATCTAGATAATTCTGCTAGAGATATTCCTTGATCCCCACTCACAAATAAAAGTCCTTCAATATTTGCTAAATGACTCACCTTCGTACCTCCTTAATACAATAATCTATGGTTCAATTTTTAAAATCTGAATCATTTCATGGCTATTTGCTTGTTTCAATTTAATTTGGTTTAATTTTGAAAGTTCTAATATTGCCAGAAAAGTAACAACAATTTCATCAACCGTTGTTGTTATTTCAAAAAAATCACTAAATATTAAACTCTTATTTGAATTTAGAATGATTTTTTTTATTTCTGATATTTTATCAGAGAGTGATGCTAGTTGCACATTAATTTTTTTCTCAATTGGTTGATGATTTATTTGCTTTATTAAAACTCTTTTAAAAGCATTCTCAAGTGTTTCTAAATCCAGGCCAGGTATATCAAGTTGAGGTTTATCAAATCTATTTTTAGGAATACTACTTTGTTCCTTAGAAAAATAATTCGCACGTTTATTTTCCCTGACGCTCAACTCTCCAGCCGCCTCTTTAAAAATTTGATATTCAATTAATTGTTCGACTAGACTTGCCCTTGGATCAGTTTGAGTTTCCTCTACATTGGAAAATTCTGCCGGTAATAACATTTGACTCTTAATTTTCATCAACGTTGAAGCCATCACTAAATATTGACCAATCACATCTAATGACATATTCGTAGTATCTTTAATAATAGTTAAATATTGCTCTGTTATTTCTGAAATTTGAATATCATAAATATCCATCTCAGAATCTTTGATTAAATGCAGTAACAAATCAAGTGGTCCTTCAAAAGAGGTTAATTTTAATGTTACCTGACTAATAGATTTAAATTTTTGACTCATTTTTTTGCATTTCCCATTTTTCAATTAATTTTGTAGTATCAATTGTACCCATGATTTTTTTATCAGGATATAGCGATAATACAGCGTTCAGAATCAAAAAACTAACTTTTTTATGTCTTTCATCTGGACTCAATGATATTGCCCGAACTACGACAACGTTGCCATCATTTTCAATACCAACTATACCAGTAAAATTACCTGCCTCATTTTTCCAAAGATACAAATCTCGATTTTCTGTATCTTGATAACCTTTAATTGCTAAATTAATTCTAGTAACATCCTTCAAGTCAGGTATAAATGACAACAAGCCCATCGCAATTTTTTCATAATCATTCTTATACTTAATAAGCATTATTGTTCTCCTCTACACGCACGGCATTCATGAGACAATTCATATATTTAAAAATAACTAATATACTTGTTTGTTACCGATATATTAATTTAACGTTGAACTAATAAATTATATTTTCAAATAATTTTATTTATTATCTCTTACCTACTAAAATAGTTTTCTATTAATCATCTGTTTCGTTAATTAATTCATCATTATTAGTTTCAAATTCCTCAGGCATTTTTATTAAAATAAGATTACCATCTTCTTGTTTAACATAACGCTCTTTTAGCAGATGTCCAACAGCTCTCTTAAATTGACCTTTGCTGATACCAAAATATTCTTTAATGTCTTCTGGATTACTTTTATCAGTAAAAGGTAATGTTTTTTCATCATTATGACTTAATGCAGCAATCAACATTGCTGCATCATCACTAATTGCTTCATAGGCACGTGGTTTGATAGATAGATTAATTGTACCGTCAGTTCTAATTCCAATTACACGTCCTTCTAATACTTGACCTAATCTAGGTTCATTAAATCTTTCAGATGGATGGATAAATCCAAGATAATCATCATCAGTAATTACAAAAGTTCCAATCATTTTTAAGCGAATAACTGTAAATTTCATATTTTTATTTTTTAATGAGTCATCAGGTTTCTTAGCAATTGATCGAAACATTTCTTCGTCCGCAACATCACCCCAAATACGATCTTTGGCATCAATTTTAAGTCCAACCATTAATCGATCACCAGCTTTTGGCCAAAGTGATTTCATTTCTGGTAAATCATCTAGTGAAACTGCTACATCTTTGTCTGGTAAACCAATGTCAACGAAGACACCTAAATCTCTTCTAACTTTTACAACGTCTCCGAATGCATATTGATCAATGCCAGCTCTAGGAATTATTGTTGATAAACTCAAATCATGATCTTCGTTCTCATACACAAAGCCTGTAACCATCGAACCGTTCGCTAATTGACTGTTTTTTTCATCTTTCAATAAATGCATTGTTATACTATCTTTTTGTACTAAAAATTCTGTATCATTCTCATCAGTTACCATTGCGGTAACAACTTGTCCCATTATTGAACTCATTTATTTCTCCCATTCAAAAAAATATTATTTTATATTTCTTTATTCATATTTTAAAATTACATACTCACATTTTACCTGATATTAGGCTTAATAGCCAATTGAATAGAAATATTGTGTAATAAAAAAGGGGCTGTGACATAAGTCTCTTCAATATGATATTAAACAAGTCTCCCGAAATCTTTTTTGATTTCGGGAGACTTGTTTCTTTTTACTACTTTTTAATATATTATCTAATTAGAAAAATAAAAAGGAACACTGGCCTTCGACCCCCAATGCTCCTTAATTTAATCCTCGAAAGGACTTAAAAATGCAAAATTATTATAACATAAATCAGACTTGTTTAGCCATCTCAACTGACTATATACCAGAAAAGAATAACACTGCGTGTTATATCAATACGCTAATCGAAAAATTAGAAATAAAAGAACCTTATCTTTTTGGTCGCCCCCGTGAATATAATCTTTCAGCTTTATTGAAGTTATATCTTTTTGCTATAACTCGAGGTGTTTTTAGTAGTCGTCGGGTCGCCTTACTAGCACAAGAAAATTTATCGGCACGTTGGTTAACACAAGAGCAAATGCCATCTTACCGAACTATTGTCCGATTTAGAACGTCGAATGAATTAACTGATTTAATTGATCGCAGTTTAGATACCTTAGTCGAATATTTACGACAACAAAATATGATTAGTGATGCCATCTTTATTGATGGTACTAAGGTTTTGGCTAATGCTAATAAATATAGTTTTATTTGGAAAAAGAATACAATACGTTTTGATCAAATGAATCGCGAAGCGATTTTAGAGCTACTAGTTGAATTAAAAACAGCGCATGCTGCTTGTAAAGTCCCAGAAGGCTCCAATCTAACACTAGAAATGATTGAAGAAGTTATCGATCGACTTGATCAGAAATTAGTAGCATTAGACCAGGAAGTTTCAAGAACTAAGAAGATAAGTCCCAATCCAGCTAAAAGAATTCGAAGAACCCTAAAATCTAAGAAGAATCAATTAACTAAACGCCAACATAAATTAAGTGAACATGAAGCACAAATGAAAATATACGGTACTCGAAATAGCTATTCTAAAACTGATCATGATGCAACTTTTATGCGTATTAAAGAAGATCCAATGTTAAATGGTCAACTTAAGCCAGCTTATAACTTACAAATTGCGACCAGTAACCAATTTATTTTGGGCTACCAATTATTTCAAAATCCAACAGATACTAGAACACTTCAACCGTTTCTTAAAACGTTAAGTACTCATAATAAATTAGATAAATACATTGTTGCCGATGCCGGATATGGATCAGAATCAAACTATCGTTTCATTGAAGATGAATTACCAAATCAAACTGCTATAATTCCTTACGGTACCATGATTAGAGAACAAAGCAAAAAATGGCGAACTGATGATAGAAAAGTTATGAACTGGGATTATCATGAAAATAATGATTACTATATTGATCCGCACGGCGTGCGATTTAACTTTAAAGCGTATCGGAAAAGAACCGATAAATATGGAATAGTTCGTGAATTTAAAGAATATCAAGCAGAGTTACTAGATGAGAATCAGATAATTATTCCTGCGGCTAAAACACTTAGAGGTGCACGTCGTAAGATTCAAGTTAACGGATCTTGGGAATATTTTAAGGCACAACAATGTGAACGACTTTCTGAACCAGAAACGGGTCAAATTTACGCGCACCGTAAAATTGATGTAGAATCCGTTTTTGGTCGAATGAAGGCCTCTTTGCCGTTCAATCAATTTCTATTGCGAGGGATTGAGAAGGTTAAAAAGGAAGCAGGTTTGATAGTAATGGCATTAAATATCCAAAAATTAGCCAGTTTAGGAGGTAAATAATACTTCTGTTTTCTATATTTTTTTAAATAAAAAGAAATAAGGCTCCAGAAATCAAAAAATGATTTCCGGAGCCTTATTTTGAACTTTATTGAAGGGACTTATGTCACAGCCCCTTTTCCAATTTTAAAATATTCAAGTAAGGATTGATACAACCTGATCAATATTATCTTAATTAGTCAATTATATTCATGATTAACCCAATAACATTTTTCGTCACCAATGTCTTACCGATATACTAACTTAGGTTCATCATGTACTTGAACCTTAATATAATTAGTCTACTAATTGAACTTTCAAACTGTTTGTTGTTCCTTTTTCACCAACTGGAAGACCAGCAGTGATTAAGATAAGGTCACCTTTTTTAGCGAAACCTAATTCTTTAGCTTTTTCAGTTGCTAAACTAAACAATGCATCTGTTGATGCTGGTTTTTCAGCAATGATTGGGTGAACACCCCAGTTAACTGATAAACCATGACGAGTTTGTTCGTCAAAAGTAATAGCTAAAATATCTGAGTCAGGACGGTATTTAGAAATCATACGTGCTGTTTGACCAGATTTTGTAGCAGCGATGATAGTTTTAATACCTAAGCTATCAGCTGTTTCAGCAACAGCACGACCAATAGTTTCAGTAACATCATTTTTGTCAAATTCATTTAATGCAAATGAGCTATGTGCACGCAATGCATTTTCAGATTTTTCATCAATACGAGCCATTGTTGCAACTGATTCTACAGGGTAGTCACCATTAGCACTTTCACCTGAAAGCATTGTTGCATCTGTTCCATCAAATACGGCATTAGCAACATCAGATGCTTCAGCACGTGTAGGACGTGGGTTTTCTTGCATTGAATCAAGCATTTGAGTAGCAGTAATAACTGGTTTGCCCAAAGCGTTACATTTTTTGATTAAGTCTTTTTGAACTAAAGGAACATTTTCAGCAGGAATTTCAACACCCATATCGCCACGGGCAATCATTAATCCTTCAGAAACTTCCATAATAGCATCAATATTATCGATACCTTCTTGTGATTCAATCTTAGGGAAGATTTGAACATGTTCCATTCCTTTTTCTTCAAGTAAAGCGCGGATATCTAAAACATCAGCTGGTTTACGTACAAAACTTGCAGCAATGAAATCAATGTTTTGATCTAAACCAAAACGAATATCGTCTGAATCTTTTTCAGTAATACCAGGTAAGTTAATTGATACACCAGGAGCGTTAACACCTTTACGTGAACCTAAACGACCAGAATTCATAACAGTTGTTACTAATTCGTTAGCAGCTGTATCAATTTCATCAATTCTCATATCGATAAGACCATCATCAAACAATACGTGGCCTCCAACATGAACATCTTCAATTAAACCTGGGTAAGTAACAGCAATCTTTTCTTTTGTTCCTTCAAGTGAATCATCCATTGAAATACGAACAATATCATTAATTTCAAAGTTGATTTTACCTTCTTTTTGAACAGTAGTACGGATTTCTGCACCTTTAGTATCAAGCATGATACCAACCATTTTACCAGTAATTTTTTCTGCTTCATGAACTAATGTCATACGACCTAAATGTTCTTCATGGTCACCATGAGAAAAGTTGAAACGGAAAACATTAGCACCGGCTTCGATTAATTTAACAATTGTATCAAGATCTGAACTGGCTGGACCAAGTGTACTTACGATTTTAGTTTTTTTCATTAGATTATGATCTCCTCTTAGTTTACTTATTATTTATAAATAACAATAACAGTATTATATTATTTTGGTGTTGAAAGTCGTGTATTTAAGTCTAAAAGACTCAAATCTGTATGATGTTTATGTTCTTCAAGCGTTGCAACAATATCTTCAGCAACTAATTTGTTGTCTTTAATACCAATTGCTAATCCGCCTTTACCTTCCATAAGAAGTTGAACAGCATAATCACCAAAACGACTTGCTAAGACACGATCTTTGGCAGTTGGTACGCCACCACGTTGTGTATGGCCTAAAATAGTCACACGTGTTTCAAAATTACCATATGTGTCTAATTCAGCAGCAAATTCACTAGCTCCCATAACACCTTCAGCTAATACGATAATTCCTGAATCTTTACCATGTTCACGGTTACTGTTGAGCTTGTCTGCAATTTCTTGCATGTTATATCCTTTTTCAGGAATAACAATAACATCAGCACCACCAGCAATACCGGACCATAAAGCAATATCTCCAGCATTTCTACCCATTACTTCAACGATAAACGTACGTTGATGTGAACGAGCAGTATCGCGAATACGATCAATTGCATCAAGAGCTGTGTTAACAGCTGTATCAAATCCAACTGTGAAATCTGTATCAGGAATATCATTATCGATTGTTCCTGGAATACCAACAGCGTTAAATCCACGTTTTGTGAGTGCTAAAGCACCATGGTATGAACCATCCCCACCGATAACAACTAAAGCATCGATACCGAACTTTTTAAGTTGTTCGATACCTTTTAATTGTCCTTCAGCAGTTGCAAATTCAGGATAACGGGCTGAATATAACATTGTTCCACCGCGTTGAATAACATCATCAACGTCAGCATATTCAATTTTATGAATATCGCCAGCAACTAAACCAGCAAAACCATAATTAATACCGTATGCTTCTAATCCTTCACCAATTACACGACGTGCAACAGCACGAACTGAAGCGTTCATACCTGGCGCATCTCCACCACTTGTTAAAATACCAATGCGTTTCATTTCTTCACCTCAATAAGTAATTTAAGTACATATTTCACTCACTATATTAACACTTTTCAGAAAAGTTGTCTTGTTAAATGTGAAAATATTTTCAGTATTTTCAAGAATAAATTACTTAATGACGACATTTTCAGAACCTAATATTTTTGTAAGCGCTGTATGTGTTTCTTTGTCGTTCCTTAACCAATAAGTTCTATCTAAACTAATTTTACGATTGTCTTTTTCATAGTACAAAATAACCGGTGTTTGACCTAACCTTATTTTCATGGTTTGCATTAATTTTTCTATTTTTTCATTTGTTGTTTCTTTAGTAATCTTCAAAAACCATTTTTTTTGAGTTATTCGTTTAAAATAATCATCTGCTAATTCTATTTTTTTAACAATAATTTGTAATCCTCTATTTGTTTCAACATCCCCCGAAACGACAACGACCTTATTTTTTTCAAGTAAAGATTCTTTCTGTCGAAATAAATCAGGAAATATTGTCAAATCAATCTCACTTGTTTCATCCGAACCATTTACAAAGGCCATTTGTTGACCCTTCTTTGTTCGAATAACTTTTACTCTCGTAAGATTAACTAAAATGGTTACATGTGTCTTATCAGATATTTCCGATATTTTTTTAAAATCGCTTTGATTTAGCTGTTTCCGATACTTCTCAACCGGATGTCCCGAAAGATACGCACCTAAATATTGTGATTCTTTTTCTAATCGAACCATTAATGGAAAGTTTGATTGTCTTGCTATCTTAGGTGTTAATAATTCAAATAAATTAGTATTATTTCCACTTAAATCAATACTACTAATTAATTCTGGTAGAGCACTAATCAACTCAGCACGATTATATTCAAATTGATCAAAACACCCAGAATATATTAAAGCTGAAATATTTTCCTCATTTAAATATTTTTTATCTATCCGATGCAGGAAGGATTGGAAATCTGTGAACAATTCTTTTTTCCGTAATGTAATGATATGTTCAATAAAGTCTTTTCTAAGTCCTTTAATACTATTTAATCCAAATAAAACAATATTTTGTCTTAAACTAAAACCTACCTCGCTCATATTAATATCAGGTAATTTAATTATTACATGATATTGCTTTGCTTCCACTAAGTATTCTTTTATTTTTTGCGGATTATTACCAACGGAATTTAAAATAGCTTCAAAAAATGCAGCTGGAAAATTAGCTTTAATATAGGCTAATTGAAAAGCAATTTTACTATAGGCAACGGCATGTGAACGATTAAATCCATAATTAGCAAACTGCTCAATATAACTATAAACTGTTTTAGCTACATCTTCTTGAATTCCATTATCATATGCCCCATTGATAAACTGAGTACGCATTTCATCAATAGTCTTTTTTTTCTTTTTACTCATTGCTCGGCGTAGTAAATCAGCTTCACCAAGTGTAAAATTACCCATCTTTGATGCGACCTGCATAACCTGCTCCTGATAAACTAATACACCATAGGTTGACTCAAGAATTTGTTTTAAACTATTGTCCGGAAATGTTATTTTTTCAAGATGATGTTTTCGTGCAATAAATGTATCTATATTTTCCATCGGACCCGGCCGATATAACGCATTTACAGCTGCGATATCTTCAAAAGATGTTGGTTGTAATTTTTTTAAAACATTTTTGATACCATTAGATTCAAATTGGAAAACACCGGATGTATCACCTAATCTAAAAAGAGCTAATGTTTTTTCATCTTCTAAATTAATGAATGCTGGATTGAAGTCTGCTTGATAATTCTTTTTAACCTGTGTTACAGCTTGATCTAAAATATTTAAATTACGTAGACCTAAAATATCGATTTTTAATAAACCAACATTTTCAACTATATCTTTAGAATACTGCGTTAAAAGAATATCCTCACTTCCATTTTGTAACGGAACCACTTCTCGTAAATCAATTTGGCTCAATACGACCCCTGCTGCATGCGTAGAGTAGTGTCTTGGAATCCCTTCGATATGCTGCGCAATTGTAAAAATATTTTTATTTTTGGAACTATCATTAACTAAATTACGTAATTTTTGTGATTGTGCTAGCGCCTCTGTCAACGTAATTTTCAAAACATTTGGAATTGAATCACTCCACCCTTTCATTTCAAAAGGTGATACACCAAATACTCGACCAACATCCCTCAAAGCCTGTTTTGCTGCCATTGTGCCAAATGTAATAATTTGAGCCATGTGATAATGTCCATATTTTTGATGTAAATAATTAAGGATTAGTCCACGTTTATCATCTGGAATATCTAAATCAATATCCGGCATCTGAACACGTTTTGAATTCAAAAAACGTTCAAACAATAAATTATATTTAATTGGATCAACATCCGTAATCGTTAAAACGTAGGCTGTGATCGATCCAGCAGATGACCCTCGTCCTGGGCCAGTTATAATATTTTGCGAATGAGCATAGTTCATAATATCCCAAACGATTAAAAAGTAATCTTCAAATCCCATTTGTTGAATAACGTTTAACTCAAGTTCTAATCTTTGTTTATATTCCTTAGGTACACCATTTGGAAACCGCTCATTTAATCCAGTATTACACATACTTCTCAAATAACTATGTGCTGTTTCATTATTAGGTAATGGATACTCAGGTAGTTTGGGTTGTGAGAATGTTAATTCCAGAGACGTTTCATCTGCTAAATTTTGGGTTTCTTGAATTGCATCTGCCATTAGCAATTCTTGATATTGCTCCGTTATCTCTTTTGGATTTCTTAATGCATATTCTCCCTGAATTTGTTCATCAACTTTATTAATTAAAATCGTTTCACCAGTACTAATTGCCTTTAACACATCAATATCAAACTGATTTTCAGCATCCAAATAAGCTACTTCATCTAGCGCAATTACACGAATATCAAAATTTTGAGCTAAAGATTTAATTGATTGTGCCGTAATTTTATCCATTAAGTGAGATAGGCCAACTCGAATATTTTCTGAACCTATTAAGCTTTGATATTTGGCTAATAATTCTTTTGCATCGGATATTTGACTTTGTTCAATTAAATAACTAAATTCACTTTTTTCACTAGGTGATAATATAAATAAACCGTCTAAATAGTTAGTTAAACTACTAAAGTTTAACTTATCATCATTTAAGGTCATTTTTAAGGTCGATAATTGCATTAAATTTTGATAACCTTGTTTATCTTTTGCAATAAAGGTCAATTCATATTCATGGTTTGTTTCGATTAAACCGGAGATATCTAACGTTAGTCCGATAATTGGCTTAATTTCAGCTTTTTGACAGGCATTATAAAAATCAATTGCACCATACAATGTATTATTATCTGTTAAGGCAATTGCTTTATAGCCTTTACTTTTAGCACTTTGAACAAGATCATTAATTTTAGTGGTGCTTTGTAATAAGCTGAATGAACTTTTAACTTTTAACGGAACAAACATTTTATCCCCCTTTTCACGTATCTATTAATGTTATTATACAAAACTTTTTAACAATACCCAATAGACACTAAAAAGCTTTTGCAAAAATAATTATTTGTGCTAAAATTAGCTTTGAATGTGAGGTGCTGTTCTATGATGAAACAATTAACAATTCTCTTTTGGGGCTTCATTTTTGGTGAAGTAATTGGTTATATCGTAAGCTCACTAACTGGTACATTGTTTGCACCAGTTTTGTTAATCGGTATTATTTTTGCAGTTACCGGCTTAATTGTCGTAAATTGCCTCTACGCCATTCTCAAAGATCCTAAATCAGATAAATAAAAAAAGATAAACTAATTAGTTTATCTTTTTTTTGGCTTTATAAGACTATAAGGAAAAATTTGAGAAAGAAAGGTCTCAATATGTCCTCTAGTTTAACTCATCCACACTATTTAATAATACCTATTTTGTTTCTTCAGATACTAATTTTATAATTTCTAGAACAACATCCGTTGCTTTTTCCATTGTTTCAACTGAAACAAATTCAAATCGCGCATGCATATTTTCTGCTCCAGCAAATATATTTGGTGTTGGTAATCCCATGAATGAGATTTTTGAACCATCTGTCCCACCACGTACTGGATAGATATCCGGTTTAATTGCTAAATTTTCCATAGCTTCTTTAGCAACAGTCACAACAGTCATATCCTTCTCGATTACTTCACGCATATTGTAATATTGATCTACCATATCAATTGTCACACGTTCAGAATCAAAATCAGCATTCATTTTATCAGCAATACCCATCATATACTTTTTGCGATCTTCGAATTTTTGGCGATCATGATCACGAATAATATATACCATTTTTGCTTCATCAACTGTACCTTCTACTGAAATTAAATGGTAAAAACCTTCGCGGCCTTCAGTTTTTTCAGGTACTTCATCTTGTGGTAATAATGAGTCAAATTGATTTGCTAACTTACTTGCATTAATTAAAACACCTTTAGCAGTTGCAGGATGAACTTCCTTACCTTGAATTGAAACGACTGCTTGAGCAGCATTAAATGTTTCATATTCTAATTCACCTAATGGTCCACCATCAACAGTGTAAGCTAAATCAGCTCCAAAATCGGCTACGTCAAATTTATCAGCACCTACCCCAATTTCCTCATCAGGTCCAATACCAACTTTAATGTCACCATGCTTAATTTCAGGATGTGCAACTAAATAAGCTACAGCAGTAATAATTTCAGCTACTCCCGATTTATCATCTGATCCTAATAGTGTTGAACCATCTGTTGTAATTAATGTATTGCCTTTATAATTTTTTAAATTTGGAAATTCTTTAATAGTTAGTTTAAATTTACCATCATCGTCAAGATTAATATCAGATTCGCCATCATAATTTTCAACGAATTGGGGGTTAACACCCTCTGCTGTAAATGCAGCTGTATCCATATGTGAAATAAAACCAACCGCTTTAACGTTTTTACCAGCTTCTAAATTACTTGGTAATGTTGCTAAAACATACCCACTTTTTTTAGAAATACGTGCATCCTTTAATCCAATTTGTAAAAGTTCTTCCTTTAATTCTTTCGCAAATTCAACTTGAGTTTGCGTTGAAGGAGTTACCCCTGAATTTTCATCAGAACGAGTTTCTACTTTAACATACTTAATAAAACGTGGAATTAATTCTTCATATTTTGTCATGATAGCGTATCTCCTAATCTATTATTTAATATCTCTAATCATACTCTAATTTTAAAATTAAATAAACTGAAATGGATCTGTATTAATATCTGATTCAATAATCTCAATTTGCCAATTATTTTCTAGATTCCATTCTCCAAATAACCGTTTCAATTGTGCTTTACAGATACTTTCAACATGATGGCCCGGATCAATAACTGACAACCCTTCTGCTAACATGTCATGAGCCGTGTGGTAGTAGACATCTCCTGTTACGTAAACATCCGCCTGCTGCTTAATTGCCTCATGATAAAATTTACCACCATCACCACCTAGAACTGCAACACGCTTAATTGATTGCGTCAAATCATTAGAAATCAGTCTTAATCCACTTATGTTAAATTGCTTCTTACAATATTCAGAAAATTCAATAACAGTCATAGGACTAGTTAAATTTCCGATTCGACCCATTCCATAATCTGAACTATTTGTATGCACTAACGGGATTGTTTCTTGTAATTTTAAACGACTCGCTAACCAATCATTCATCCCACCTGTAACATTGTCTAAATTAGTATGAGCTGCATACACTGTTATATTATGACTCAATAAATCGGCATACATTTTATTTTGAGGATTCGTAGTATCCAAATTTTTTGCCGGTCTAAATATTAATGGATGATGTGCGAAAATAAAATCTACATTTTTATTAATTGCTTCTTGGACAACTTCTGGACGAACATCTAAAGTTGTCATTACTTTAGTAACAGTATTATTAATATCACCTAATTGTAGGCCTACTGGATCACCAATTTCAGCCATACTTTTTGGAGCAAATACTTCGAATTGATTGACTAAATCAATAATTTTTGTCATCCCAGCATCTCCTCAATTTCTTTGATATCAACTTCTAATATCCTTTTTTTATCAATAGGAACTTTATTTGCTGCCTCAAAATTTTTTAAAACTTTACGCTTTTTTTCCATTTGCTTGTGCCATTTAGCTTTGAATACATCGCTTTGCTCAATTCTTAATTTAGGTCCATACTTTAAATCTAATATCGAGTAGCTCATTTTAGTGTTAACTTTCTCAGCAACAATAATTTCATAGACATGATGGTCGTCTTCGACAATATCTTCATCAATAATTTGATATGAATGATCCATTAACCATTCTCTTATTAATTTTTGTCCAACATTAGGTTGAATAATTAAACGACGGACACCCGTTAATTTTTCTAAATCGGCAGTAAATATATCCTTTATTAAAGGGCCACCCATTCCGGCAATTGTGATAGTATCAATATTATCGTCTAATTTAATTGCCTTTAACCCATTAGCTAATCTTGGCATTATCATGTGGTCTAATCGTTCTGTATTAATTTCTGTTACGGCATTTTCATAAGGCCCTTTAGCTACTTCTCCAGCAACAGCATATGAAATAATTTTATTAATAGCTAAATACGCAGGTAAGTAAGCATGATCCGATCCAATATCGGCCAATCGTGCATTTTTTGGTACAAATTTTGCAACTCGAACTAATCGATCTGATAAATGTCGTGCATCCATTTCTTGATCCTCTTCTTTCGTATCTTATCTTTTCTTATTATAACTAAAAAAGGACCATTATAAAACAGGTTTCGTTTTATAATGGTCCTTAAATTTTTTATTCTAAGAAATCTTTTAATTGTTTTGAACGAGATGGATGGCGTAGTTTACGTAATGCTTTAGCTTCAATTTGACGAATACGTTCACGTGTCACTCCAAACACTTTACCAACTTCTTCAAGTGTTCTTGTGCGACCATCATCAAGACCGAATCTTAAACGCAGAACATTTTCTTCACGATCTGTTAATGTATCAAGAACATTTTCTAGTTGCTCCTTCAAGAGTTCATAAGCCGCATGGTCAGCTGGACTAGTTGCATCTTGATCTTCAATAAAATCACCTAAATGTGAATCATCTTCTTCACCAATTGGTGTCTCTAATGAAACAGGTTCTTGAGCAATTTTTAAAATTTCACGAACTTTTTCGGCTGGCATAGCTGGCATATCCATTTCAGCACCAATTTCTTCAGGAATTGGTTCGCGAACAAGTTCTTGTAATAATTGGCGTTGAATTCTGATTAATTTATTAATTGTTTCAACCATATGAACTGGAATTCTAATTGTACGTGCTTGATCAGCAATAGCACGTGTAATTGCTTGTCTAATCCACCATGTCGCATATGTTGAGAATTTAAATCCTTTACGATAATCAAATTTCTCAACAGCCTTCATTAATCCCATGTTACCCTCTTGAATTAAATCAAGAAATTGCATTCCACGACCAACGTAACGTTTAGCAATTGAAACAACTAAACGTAAATTAGCTTCTGCCAATTTTTGTTTTGCTTCTTCGTCGCCTTCTTCAATTTTTAATGCTAAAGCAACTTCTTCTTCAGCTTTTAAAAGGTTAACACGACCAATTTCTTTCAAATACATTCTAACTGGGTCATTAATTTTTATTCCAGTTGGTGCTGATGTGTCTTTTAAAGCTTTCTTTGTAACTTTTTCAGCTGCTTTTAAACTATGTTCACTTGGGTTTCCCTCTTCATCAACAACAGCAATACCAGCATCTGCGACTTTTTGAAGTAATTTATCCATACGATCAGCATCTAAATGGAATGGTGTTGCTAGTTCATCTGTTAAATTATCATACTTAATTTCTTTTTTTACTTTATATTCCTTGATCAACTTCGTTTGTGCTTTTTTAAAGCCTTTTTCGTCAAATTCTGATTCTTCAACTTTTTCTACTTTTTTTACCATTAATAATTCCTCCCTTAGATGGATGTTCGTGGTACTTGTTGTTTTTGATATAATGCAATTAACTTAACTGATAATTCATTGGTTAGTTCTGTATTGCCAAGACGATTTGCTTCCATAAGATCTGATCGAACTTGATTAATTGATTGTTCCATCGGCGAATCATTCATAATGACGGACACACAATCATCAAATTCATCCTCTGAAGACTCTTCTGCAACTGTCATCAGCTCTATTTGCATTAAAAATCTCTTTGAAGACTCTTCTGGCAAGTAATCTAAAAAACTAGCAATTTCATATTGCTCATGTAATTCTAAATAGCCTTCAGCTAACGTATATATTAACTGATAACTATCATGAACAAAACTAAAATCATCAATTGATCGAATTTTCAGCCAAGCTGTATGATCATGTAATATACGATAAAGCAATAATCTTTCAGCTCTTTCAACACGATCAATTTTTTCATCGCTCATGACCTCTGAGCGATTTTCTACAGGTGGTTCATCTGTTCGAACCCTTGGAACTTGATTAACTTGTTGCACTACTTTTGGTTGAACGGCAACTAAATCAATTAACTGTTGTCTTAGAATTCCTTTATCAATTTTAAATTCATCTGCCAACTGATTAATATAAATATCTTGCTCAAACGGCGTTTTAATTGTAGTTAAAACTTGTAGTACTTGATCAATATAATCAATTTGCTCACTTTCATTTTTTAAGTTTTTATTTCGTTTCAAAAAATTCATTTTGAATGAAATAACCGTCTCTCGAGCAGAGTGAGCTAACTCCAGAAACGCTTCTTTACCATTTTTTTTAACAAACTCATCAGGATCCATACCGTTAGGAATGGCTAGCACGCCAACTTTCATTTTTGTCTGATTCGCTAGCAGGTTCAAAGCACGATTTGTTGCATTTTGCCCGGGTTCATCCCCATCATAACAAATATTTAATTGTGATGTTGAACGTTCTAACAAATAAATTTGTTCATTTGTTAAACTTGTTCCCATAGAGGCGACACCATTTTTAACTCCAGAGCGGTATGCTGCTAAAACATCCATAAATCCTTCGAACAAAATAACATTTCCTTCTGTCCGAATTTCTTTTTTTGCCAAATCGTAATTAAATAGAATCTCTCTTTTATTAAAAATAGGCGTTTCAGGACTGTTTAAATATTTAGGTAATTCTTTATTTTTTTCAAGCAGACGACCTGAAAAGGCAACAACTTGACCATTTTGATTTCTAATCGGAAACATCACTCGATCAATAAATCGTTCACGCAAATCACCTGTTTGATTTTCAATAAATAGTCCAGACTGCCTTAATAATTGATAGTCTACTTTCTTTTCCTTAAAAAAATCTTGTAAGACCGATTTCCCAGGCGCAAATCCAATTTGGAAAGTTTTGATAATTTCATCCGTTATACCACGATTATGCAGGTAATCTAATGCCTTTTGACCCATTTCTGTATTCATTAAAATGTGTTGATATAATTTAGCACCGTCATCATGAATTTGCTTTAACTGACGATTTTCAGTTGATTCTTGTGTCCTTGCTGACTGAGATTCAGAATATTTACTATCGATATCCATTCCTGAAAATTCTGCAACTTTATTGACAGATTCTGGAAAGCTAAGTCCCTCTAGCTCAATTAAGAACTTAAAAACATTCCCACCTCTTCCACAGCTAAAACAGTGAAAAATTTGTTTCTCTTCGCTTACAGAAAATGAAGGCGTTTTTTCTTCATGAAATGGACATAAACCCATAAAATTACTACCAGATTTTTTTAATCCGACATACTGACTAATGATATCAGTAATATTCACACTAGTTCGCACCTGTTCAATTACGTTTTCGGGTATTCTCATTCCAACTACTCACCTCCAAAACTAACGATACGAAGTTACCTATATTTTGAGTACCCATAATAATAGCATTTATTTGACATAAATACAATTATTAGCTTCAAGTAATAGACACTTTTGTCAAATATGACTATTCTGATTCTATTACCAAACAAAAAAGGAATTTATCTTCACAGATAAATTCTCATTTTTATATTACTTAATATTTAATTTACTTAAATTACCTAATTTTGAACTCATCTTAGCAATTAAACTCAATTGATTTAAGCGATTATTTTTAATTTTTGTATCATCAACCATAACCATTGTCTGGTCAAAATAATTTTCAATTAGCGGACGAATCTCGCTTAATGTAGTATATAACTTCTCTGACGTTAAATCTGCCAACTGACTTTGGATTATTTCAACTCGTTCAAATAAATCTTTTTCAGCAGTATTATCTAATAATACTTGTTCAACAACTAGATTAGTTGCCTCATTTTTATCTGCTAGCTTTAATACACGATTGATTGCTTCAACGGTCTCCTTGAAATCCTTATCATTTTTATGATTTTCTAAGGTTACAGCGGCCTCTGACATAACTAATAAATCTGCATCTGTACTTTCAACAACACTTTCAATTACATCATAACTGACGTTTTTATTTGAAAGCCATTGCTTCATACGATCATTAACAAAACTTAAAATATCTTTATCATTTTCGCCAACAGTCATCTTGGTAAATAAATCTGGATGTATCGTTGCCAATTCCTTAATATCGTTCAGTACCTCAAGTGGTGAAAAATGCCACTGACGATCTTCAACAATTCTAACTATCCCAAACGCTTGACGACGAAGTGCATAGGGATCATTTGATCCAGTTGGAATTAATCCAACTGAGAAGAAACTTGACATGCTGTCCAACTTATCAGCAATTGCTAAAACTGCACCAATTTTTGATTTAGGTAGTTCGCCATCAGCACTAATTGGCATATAGTGTTCAGAAATTGCTTGTGCAACAGTTGGATTTTCGCCCATTAGCAAGGCATATTTCTCACCCATAATTCCTTGAAGTTCAGAAAATTCTCCAACCATCCCTGTTACCAAATCAAATTTATAAATTTCACTTGTTCTTTGTAAAAGAGATAATTCATGGTCATTTAAGCCAAGGCGTTTACCAATGATTTGTGCCATTAATTGAACACGTTCCATTTTTTCAGACATTGATCCAATTTTATCATGGAATGTGACATTTTTTAATCGCTCTACATAATCATTAATCGTTTGTTTTTGATCTTCTTGGTAGAAAAATGCAGCATCTTCCAATCGTGCTGTAAGAACCTTTTCATTGCCTGCTTCGACGTTAGCAATGTTAGCTTCTGTCCCATTACGAACTGAGACGAACATTGGTAAGATTTCATCGTTTTGGCCACGCACATAAAAGAATCTTTGATGGTCTTTCATTGAAGTCATTAGAACAACATCAGGAATATCTAAATATTTCTTATCAAAATGACCAGAAAATACTGTTGGATATTCAACTAAATTGTTAACTTCTTCCAAAAGATCCTCATCAAGAATAATATGCCAGTCTTGATTATTTTCAAGATTAGTAATTTGTGTTCTAATCATTTCTTTTCGTCTATTAGAATCAACGATTACATATTGTTCTTCTAATTTTTTAACATACTCTGTTACTGAGGCTAAATCTACAGCTTCTCCTAAAAAACGATGGCCTTGCGTTTGGCGGCCAGATTTAATATTTAAAATACTGAATGGAATAACGTCACTATCAAGTAACGCAACTATCCAACGAATTGGTCTAACATATTTAAAGTCATAATTTGCCCAGTGCATCATTGTTGGGAATGTCATCGCTTCAATCACATCTTTAATCTGAACCAAAATATCTTTGGCAGATTTACCAGCGATAAATTTATTTACATAGACATACTCAACGCCTTTTAATTCTTTAAACGTTATATCGTCTGTTGTTACTCCTTGTCCACGGACAAAGCCTTTTGCAGCATTAGACCAATTTCCTTCATCATCCATGGCAATTTTCTTTGCAGGTCCTTTAGCTTCTTCTTGAATATCTGCTTGTTTATCAGCCAAACCAGTCACTTCAACAGCTAAACGTCTGGGTGTTGAGAATGCCTTTATTTCGTCAAATGATAACCGTTGCTCTGTTAAAAAGTCACCTACACGTTTAGCCAATTGATTTTGGCTAGGTGTAACAACATGAGCAGGAATTTCTTCTAACCCAATTTCTAATAAAAAGGAATGTGTCATCTTATTTATCCTCCTTTAATAATTTACTACGAAGTTTTTCATCTTTTAGTAATGGGTAGCCTAATTTTTTACGCTCCTGTACGAAAACTTTAGCAATTGATTTAGCCATATTTCTAATTCTTGCTAAATATCCAGCACGTTCAGTAACAGAAACGGCTCCTCGAGCATCTAATAAATTAAATGTATGACTACATTTTAAAACATAATCGTATGCCGGATGAACTAACCCATTGGCAATCTGTTTTTTGGCTTCTGTTTCATATACATCAAACAAATTAAATAACATTTCTTGATTGCTTTCTTCAAATGAATATTTAGAATTTTCATATTCTGGTTCTTTAAATATGTCGCCGTACATGACCCCATCAGCCCATTCAAGATCATAAACACTCTCAACATCTTGAATATATGAAGAAAGGCGCTCTAAACCATAAGTAACTTCACTAGTGACGGGATGTACCTCTAATCCACCAACCTGTTGGAAATAAGTAAATTGTGTAACTTCCATACCATCAAGCCAAACTTCCCAGCCAACACCAGCACAACCCATTGATGGGTTTTCCCAGTTGTCTTCAACAAATCGAATATCATGTTCAGCTGGATCAATACCTAATGCACGCAAACTATCCAAATATAAATCTTGAATATTTGCAGGAGATGGTTTCATCACAACTTGAAATTGATGATGTTGGTACAAACGATTGGGATTTTCGCCATAACGACCATCTGCAGGACGTCTTGAAGGTTCAACGTATGCAGCATTCCATGGTTCTGGTCCAATTGCACGTAAAAATGTGTAAGGGCTCATAGTTCCAGCACCTTTTTCTGTATCATAAGCCTCCATTAACATACAACCCTGATCAGCCCAGAATTTTTGTAATGTCATAATAATATCTTGAACAGCTAACTTTTTTGACATAGTATTCCTCCTTATTTTTAAGCACAAAAAAACCTATGCAGTCTTATAGACCACATAGGGACGATTTTAATATCGCGGTTCCACCCTACTTCTGGTTCAATTCAACCAGCAGCTTCATTAACAAAGGACTCCGAAAATGCCAATAAAAATAATTAATTACTTAGCTTGCACTAATCCTAAGTTCGCTTTAATAACTATTCTTACCCTTTTTCATCATAATCCCGCTATTTATTTCTCTATAATCATAGTTTAGAAATAAGTATTTGTCAATTATATTTCAGTATTTTTCTTTAATGAGACTGGCCAAGAACTGATTCCATCGATAAATTTTTTACTTTTCAAATTTAATCCAACACTATTATCATAAATAACATCAATAATACGACGTAATTCCTTTTTGGTACTCTCAGCAACCTTGATTGAATTTAATTTATCAAGATTCACTACAGAAAATTGTCTCAAATAAAAAATTGTTTTTTGAGTAGCATGAAGTCGATTATTATCAAGATACCAATGTTTAGAACACAGTAGCCCACCGTAAGATTCTGAATAATCAAATTCTCCCTGCGTTTCGCCACCAACTGCACAGACCTGCAATTGAGGCTGTACACCAAAAACTGTTAATAGCTGAATTTCAATAATATTTGTAATAATTTCTGGATCAAATTCTTCGTTAATCAATCGAATTGCTGTCACAACTTTTCGGTACCAAACAGAGATGGGTTCGTTATCTTTGAATGCAGCATCAATTAAACTAAAAATATAAATGGTATAAGCATTACTGATTATATCCTGTGAAATCGTTTGAAATTGTTCAAACTCTTTAGCAGTATTAATAAATGATAATCCGTTGTCATTTATACTCCCACTGTAAGTTCCGATTGTAAATGGTAGTAAAGCAGCAGATAATTTGAATCCTCGTTTTCTAGCACCTTTAATAAAAAACATTTTTTTACCATAACGATCGGTTAAAAATTTCACTAAAAGATCACGTTCTTTATATTCTTTACGATAAAGTAAAATCCCTTCAAAATCTGCATTATTCTGAACGATACTATGCATCCCCTTTCCATGAGCAAATAAAAATCGGAACAAAAATTATCTTGTTCCGATCATTAGTTACTTCTTAATAGTCATCTTCACGGTAACCAAATGCTTTTAAATCAGTCTGTTTATCTCGCCAATTTTTTTGAACTTTAACCCAAAGTTCCAAATAAACGCGATCACCAAGCATCGTTTCGATATCTTTTCTAGCTTTAACACCGATATCTTTTAACATTTTACCACCTTTACCAATAATAATACCTTTTTGCGTTGGACGTTCAACGATAATTGTTGCAGAAATGTGCAATTTTTCTTCGTCCTCTTTTTTTATATCTTCAACCAAAACGGCAACTGAGTGAGGAACTTCTTCTCGTGTTAATTGTAAAACTTTTTCACGAATTAGTTCACCCATAACAAAACGTTCTGGATGATCTGTAATTTGATCTTCTGGGTAAAACTGGGGTCCTTCAGGTAATTCACTAATTAATGAATCAACAAGCTCATCGACGTTATTTCCTTTAAGTGCTGAAATTGGGAAAACTTCTTTATAGTCCAAAGATTCTCGATACGTTTCCACAATAGCTAATATTTCATCAGGGTGAATTTGGTCAATTTTATTAATAACCAAATAAATTGGTTTCTTAGTATCTTTTAATCGATCAATAATAAAATTATCTCCTGGTCCACGTTTTTCTGTTGCATTAACCATAAATAAAATAGCATCAACTTCACCAAGTGTTGAAAGTGCTGATTTGACCATAAAATCACCTAAACGACTCTTTGGTTTATGAACACCAGGTGTATCAATAAAGACAATTTGTGCATCATCTGTTGTATAAATACCTTGAATTTTATTTCTGGTCGTTTGTGCCTTATCACTCATAATAGCAATTTTTTGACCCATAACATTGTTTAAAAATGTTGATTTTCCAACATTTGGTCGTCCTAAAATTGCCACAAATCCTGAATGAAACTTTTTATTTTGCATTAATTAATTCTCCTCTTATTTATGTACCTTTTATTATAATTGACTAATCAAAAACTAATTCTAACAGTTGTGGGATAAAAATAAGACATCCAACAATCATCGCAAATAGTGCCGAAAGTAAGACAGCAGCAGCTGACATATCTTTAACTTTTTTTGCAATCTCATTATATTTATGACCAGTTGTCAGATCAACCAGATTCTCTATAACTGTGTTCCAAACTTCATTAATAATAACCATACTAATGCTAAGAGCTAGCCATAGCCACTCTGTTTCAGAAATTTGAAAAATTGCCGCACAAATAGATACTAGTATCATCATGGCTACATGTTTTTTCATATTTCTTTCTTCTTTAAAAACCGTAACAAGGCCATCTAGAGAATGTCCTAGTGACAACAAAAATGTTCGATTTTTTTTAACTTGGCGCTTATCGTTTAAGGCCATAAGCATCTAATATCTCTGTTTGTAATCCAAACATTTCTTTTTCATCTTCAGGTTCCATATGATCGTAACCATTTAGGTGTAAGAACCCATGGACTGTCAAAAATCCCAATTCACGTTCATAAGAATGACCATAATCAACTGCTTGTTCAGCAACTTTTTCAGTTGAAATCATGATATCACCGATATTTTTAGCAATTTCAGGCATATCCATACCTTCATCATCAGGAAAAATAATTGGCATATCATCTCCATCTTCTTCGATTGCGAAGCTGATGACGTCAGTTGGTCTATCTACATTTCGATATTCACGATTAATTTTGTGAATTTCTTCATTATTCATTAAAGTAACTGACATTTCTGTTTCATCAGGTAATTTTATTTTCTTACCCGCAAAATTAAGAATTTCTTTAATTAATGTTATATTTTTTTCTGGTTCTGCCTTAGTGTGGTCAAAAATTTCTAAATCCATAATAACCCTCTTTAAATTCGTTTTATATGTCCCAAAGTTACTCAACTCAAATAATAGCATAAAAAAAAAGGAACTACAATTCAAGTTGAATTGTAATTCCTTTTTCGCTAATTTAATAATGATTTAACTGTCTCACTTATAACCTTACCATCAGCGCGTCCCTTAAGTTTAGGAATAACCGCACCCATGACTTTTCCAAAATCAGCTTTTGATGTTGCACCAACTTGTGAAATAACTTCTTTCACGACATCAGTAACTTCTTCAGCTGATAATTGTTCAGGTAAATATTTTTCGACAATTTTTATTTCCATATCAAGATTTTCTAAAAGATCATCTCGACCGGCATCTTTGAATTCTGCATAAGATTCTTTGCGTTGTTTTAACTCGCGAGCCAATAAAACAGTTTCATCATCAACTGATAAATCATGACCTGCTTTAATTTCTTCGTTTGTAACAGCTGCTTTAAGCATTCTTACAGTACTTAAAGTTTGTTTGTCTTTTGCTTTCATCGCTTGTTTTAAATCGTTATTAAGTGTTTCTAATAGACTCAACGTGATTCCTCCCTAGACTAGAAGCGTTTCTTAGTTGTTTTACGCTTTCTTGCTGCTTCGGATTTCTTCTTACGTTTCACACTTGGCTTTTCATAGAATTCGCGTTTACGGTATTCTTGTAATGTACCTGTTTTAGAAACGGAACGTTTAAAGCGACGAAGAGCATCATCGAGAGATTCGTTTTTACGTACGACTGTCTTTGACATAGATATCCCTCCCTCCGAGCTTGAATGTAACCGTCTTTTTATGCATTAAGTTGCATCGTCGAACTGTCCTTGTTCATTATAACTAAAGTCTTTATCGCCGTCAATAAATCTTTTATAAAATATTTGAGATAATACAAAAAATATACTTTTTTTTAACAAATTAAGCATAAATCAATTGATCTAAATCAATAAACAGCTTTAATTTAACCCAAGTTCCGTTAATAGATTAGGATTAAAGGTATTTTCTTTAAACATCAAAATTTCTTTTTGATATGGTGATTGTTGATTTTTTTTATCTACACCTACATATGGTGTTTCTAATATTTTAGGTACCTTACTAAATCTTTCGTCATGTACAATACTATTTAATGCATCAAACCCAATTTCACCAAAGCCAATATTAGCATGTCTATCTTTATGACTTCCTTGAACATTTTTTGAATCGTTAATATGAAAGACTTTCAATCGATCAATTCCAATAATATCATCAAACTTTTCTATAACAGATTCAAAGTCATCTTTAATATTATATCCAGCATCACTAGTATGACATGTATCAAACGTAACAGATAATTTATCATTCAACTTCACACCATCAATCATTTGTGCAATCTGTTCAAATGTTCGTCCAACCTCTGTACCCTTGCCCGCCATTGTTTCAATAGCAATTTGAATTTTTTGGTCTGAAGTCAAAACTTCGTTTAATCCTTCAATGATATGTTTAATTGCAGCTTCATCTCCCGCACCTACATGAGCACCAGGATGGAGAGTCATTTGAGTAGCACCTAATGCTTCGGCCCTATCTATTTCAGCTTTCAAAAAATTGATTGCAAATGTAAAATTCTCTGGTTTAACTGTATTTCCTAAATTGATAATATAAGGGGCATGAACAACTATATCACTTAATCCATGTTCCACCATAAAGGCTTTACCTTTTGGAATATTCATCTCTGAAATATCTTTTCGCCTTGTATTTTGAGGTGCTCCCGTATAAATCATAAATGTACTTGCTCCATTATTCGAAGCCTCTTCGGCGGAACCAAGTAACATATCTTTTCCCTTCATACTAACATGTGATCCTATCAACATTATCCTTACCCCTTTTCGCATTTTAACTTGATTGTATTATAACATTGATTATAAAAAAAGATTTAGAATACTCACCTGACAGGAAGTTTTCTAAATCTTTTATATTTAAATTAAATCAACAAAATGAGCTCTAAATTTATAGTGTAAATGTGATCCTATTAAGAGGAACATTAATGTGATTGACCAAAATAGTAATAGTTGTGTTGGATTATTAAAAAACCAACCTTCGCTCAAGAAAGTTTCTCTAAACCCTGCGACTAAATAGTTAAACGGATTTATTTGTAGAATTCTAACAAAAACTTTAGGAAAACTACCAGAATTTAAATTGAATAAAATACCTGACATGTAAAATAAAACCCTCATAATCGATTGGAGTGCTATATAGTAATCACGAGCTAAAATTGAGATGGTTGAATTAAAAATACCGAAAGCAAATAAAAATGCAATCATACAGATAAAATAATAAATGTACTGTAACCAATACAAAGTGGGCGTTACACCTGATAATAATAAAACAATAATACTAAAACCGAACATAACCCAATACGCAGTCATTTGACTGACCATACGAATTGTTGGTAGTACGCTAACTGGAAATTTCATTTTAGCAACTAATCCAACTTTTTCATAAACACTACGAGACATACCAAGTACACTAGAATTCATAAACAACCATGGGGCGATACCCACCATCATCCAAGCAAAATAATTAACCCCATCTATCTGTTGTCCAGCGTGCAAGGCAACACCGAAAACAAGATAGTAAATACCAATTTGAATCATTGGGTTTAAAAACTCCCATGCAATTCCTAAATAATGACTTTGGTAACTTGCTCGATCTTCATATTTTGAAACTCGAAATATAATTGGTAAATTTTCAAATTGTTCTTTTATAATTGAAATAACTTTTTTCAATGTATTGACGCTCCTTATTTAAGTAAAATAATAATCTAGAACACGCTCTGTCGCATGCCCATCATTAGATGTATTCCATAATAAATTAAATGTTGCTAATTGTCTATCACTATTTTTGAATTCTTTATAAGTAGCAACTAGTTCACTCATTGTTTGCACAATCGGTCCTGGTACCCAGTTATTAAAATCCGATTGAATCCCAATACTACTTTCATAATTCTTTAAATCAAAACAATAGAATAAAACTCGTTCAGCGTTTGGCAATAAACTGAAATCAAAAATAACCGATGAATAATCTGTAATTAAACAATTTGTGATGACCAACAATTCTCCAGTTGTGTATTCATCCACCCATAAAATATCATTATTCTTAGATAATAATTTTTTAAAGGCAAGCTCTTTGTCCTTTAAATGCGGATGTAATTTAATAATTAACTTAGTTTCATCATTTAATAATTCTTGAATATTAGAAAAATCATCTGGTATTTCTAATATAACTTCCCCATTTATATCTTCTCTATATGTTGGTGCGTATAAAATGATTTTTTTCTTAATTAAGTCTGGGTGGCTACTAAAAATATTTTTTTTTGTTAATTTTATCCAATTGCTATCTTTAAATTTATCTGTAGCAGGGTATCCAAGTTCTAAAATGTGATTATCAGAAACATGATAACTTTTCTTAAATACTGACCCCATTTTAGCTGACGCTACAATAAAATCATCAAATTGATTATAGACAGATTGAAATCGTTTTTTATCTTCAGCTGATCGATCAGCTGTCTTAGGCTCATCCCAACCAAACGATTTAATTGCCCCATTTGCATGCCAAAGTTGAACAATTTTGGTTGTTTTTTTTGTATGCATTGTGGCTAAAAAAGCAAAATAATTATCGACAAAAATTAAGTTACTCTTAGAAATCAGAGGGATTAAATTTAATACGAAAGAAATATTTTCAGTAAATATTTTGGTTTCAATATTTAAGTCTTCGATATTCTTAATTTCTAACTTCATAGAAGGTCGATAAAAAATGATTAAATGTTGATTATTATCTAAACATCTTTGATTTAATTTCCGAATGAAGTCACTATTACCACCGAAACTCATTAAATAGCTGATATTAGTACTTTTTTTAGAGAAATTCAGTAACGAAAATAGTCTGATGAGAAATAAGTAGATTATCTTTTTAATTTGCATAACTTATTAATCCTTTAGTTTTATTTATAATGCTTGCTCATAAAAACGTCCCCATATCTGAACGTTTTCTGAGATACTAACAAATGCGACCGGGTCTGACTCTTCCATTGCATCATGTAATTCATTTTGTTCATATCTCGAAATAACGGTAATTAAAAGTGTCTTATCATCATGATGATAAGCACCCTCAACATCGTTAACAATTGTGATTCCACGACGCATATGATTTTGTATTGAATCAATCACACTCTTAGGACGACTCGTCACAATCATAACTTGCATTTTTTGTTGTCTTGTATAAACCATATCCATGACTCTAGCATTAACAAATAATCCCAATGCAGAATAAAAAGCATATGGCCAACCATAAATAAAACCGGCTGCTAGAACAATAAAAGCATTAAAAATAATATTAATAGTTCCAATACTTTTACCTGTTTTCTTTTTAATTGTTAAGCCAATAATATCTAATCCACCAGTTGAAATTCCATTTCTAAGCGCTAATCCAGTACCAAATCCATTAACAGCTCCACCAAATATCGCGCAAATAATAGGATCCGTTGTTAACGTTACTGGCGTAATTGCTTTGATCATAATACTTGAAAATACAACTGCTAGAAAAGTAAACACAGTAAAACGGTGACCAATTTTATTCCAAGCCAAAATGAACATTGGTACATTTAAAAGAAATAAGAGTAACGCAGTCGATATTTGAAATGGTGCATATCGACTAAGGAGGGTTGCTACTAATTGCGCTAACCCCGTAATACCAGAGGCATATATTTTTCCTGGTGTCCAAAAAAAGTTCATCGCAACCGAAACTAATATCGCATATATAAATGCTGTTGAAGCTTTGGCCGCGTATGAATGTTTCTTAAAAATTTGTTGCAGATCGTCCATGATCAAAAAACCTCACATTTCATTTTAACAAGTTACGAATATTATACCATTCATTACGGTCAGATACAGTTAGACATTTACTTATCAAGTAAATCTTAATCTATACAAAAAGAGTCTTTTCAAAATTCATTCGAAAAGACTCTTTTAACTTATTTAGATTTCCAGACAGATTGTTTAAATTGATTCCGTCCACCGTTTTCTTCCATAGCAAATCTTCTTGGATTCTTTTTATAAAACTCTTGATGATAATCCTCAGCAGCATAAAATGGACCTGCATCTTCTATAGTTGTAACAATTGGTTCTTTGAATCTATGACTATCAATCAATAGTTGTCTTGAAGTTTCCGCAATTTTTCTTTGCTCATCATTTAGTGTATAAATCACTGGGCGATATGAACTACCCCTATCTTGAAATTGCCCCATCGCATCAGTTGGATCTGTTTGTTGCCAATATATCTCAACAAGCTGAGCGTAATTAATTTTTTTAGGGTCAAATGTTATCTCAACTGCCTCAGTATGCCCCGTTGTTTCAGATACAACATCTTCATATGTTGGATTTTTAGTGTGTCCTCCTGTATATCCAGATACGACATTTAAAATTCCTGCTTGTTCTTCAAACGGTTCAACCATGCACCAAAAACAACCACCAGCGAATATTGCTTTTTCACTCATTATCATCATTCCCCCTCTTAATATATGATAATAATAAATCACTTAACATAATATTGATATTTTTATGCCTAAAAAAGACTAATGAGTTTAATCATTAGTCTTTTAAACGTCTATTTTAATTTATTTTCTTCAACTTTTAACGATAATTCATCTAATTGCTTACTTGCAACTAGACTAGGCGCATTCGTCAATGGCTCTGATGCTTTTGAATTTTTAGGGAACGCGATAACTTCGCGAATGTTATCTTTCTTTGCCAATAACATAGCAAATCTGTCTAACCCAATAGCCAATCCACCATGTGGTGGGAATCCATAATCAAGTGCATCTAGGAAAAATCCAAATTGTTCTTCCGCACTTTCTTTAGTAAATCCTAAAGCCTTAAACATTTTTTCTTGAATATCGCGTTTATGAATACGGATTGACCCACCACCCAATTCATAACCATTCAAAATAATATCATAACTTTGTGCATGTGCTTCATGTGGATTTTCATCAAGTAAATGAATATCTTCTTCATTTGGCATAGTAAAAGGATGATGCGCAGCAATAAATTTGTCAAAGTCTTCACTGTATTCAAATAATGGCCAATCAACAACCCAAAGGAAGGCGAATCTATTTTCATCAATCATATCCATCTCTTTGGCAATATCATTACGTAAGTAACCTAATGATGCACGAACAACACTTGCTTTGTCAGCAACAAACAAAATTAAATCTCCGACATTTGCACCAGCAGCTTCTTTAATTGCATCAACATGGTCATTTAAAAATTTAGCAATTGGGCCACTAAATCCTTCTTCAGTTACTTTTACCCAAGCTAACCCTTTAGCACCAAAACGTTCAATATAAGCCGTTTTAGCATCAATCGCTTTGCGTGAATACTTATCGGCACCACCAGGAATCGCAATAGCATTAACAAGTCCACCATTGTTTAAAGTATTAGTAAATACTTTAAAATCAATATCTTTAACTGCAGCAGACATATCTTTTAATTCCATATCAAATCTAATATCCGGTTTTTCAGAACCATATCTTGCCATTGATTCATTCCAAGTCATACGTTGTAATGGTAATTCGAGGTCAATATTTAAAGTATCTTTCATTACACGTTTTAATAAACCTTCTGTTAAATCTTGAATTTCTTCAGCAGACATAAATGATGTTTCTAAATCTATTTGCGTAAATTCAGGTTGACGGTCACCACGCAAATCTTCGTCTCTAAAACAACGAGCAATTTGGTAGTAACGATCAAATCCGGCATTCATCAATAATTGCTTAAATAATTGAGGTGATTGTGGTAATGCATAAAAATGCCCAGGATAGACACGGGAAGGTACAAGATAGTCACGAGCCCCTTCAGGTGTTGATTTTGTTAAATATGGTGTTTCAATATCAATAAAATTTTGATTATCTAAGTAGCTGTGAACAGATTGTGTAATACGGCTACGAATCATTAATGATTTTTGCATTTCAGGACGACGTAAGTCTAAATAACGATATTTTAATCTTGTATCATCTACAACATTAATATCATCTTGTATTTCAAATGGCGGTGTTTTTGCTTTATTCAAAATAACTGCATTATGAACTTCAACTTCAATCTTACCCGTTTTCATTCTTGGGTTGATTGCTTTAGCATCCCGTTGTGTCACTTTTCCTGCAACCTCAACAACAAATTCATTACGTAACTCTTCAGCAATCTTTAAAGCTTCGGAATCAAATTCTTGACTAAAAACCAGTTGAACAATGCCCTCACGATCACGTAAATCAATAAAAATTAAATTTCCTAAATCGCGTCTTTTTTGTACCCATCCCTTTAATGTAACTGTTTGACCAATAAAAGTTTCATCAACTAAACCATTGTATGTTGTTCTTTTCATTCTCCATCAGCCTCCATTTCTAATTTTAATGCCTTTTCATATACTTTCGAAAAATCAGTATATACATCTTCTAATTTTAATATAATTTCTTGACTTGTTTTCATATTTTTAAAATTCAAAGTTTGTGTTTCTAGTTCGCTCTCACCTAAAGTCATAACAAAATGAGCATTCATACGATTAGCAGATTTAAATTGACCTTTTGGTTTACGATTTAAATAATCTCTTTCAATTGAATAACCTGCCTTACGCATTGATTGCACGAGTTTTAGTGTTTCAGTATTCGTTTCTTCACCAATACCAACAACATAAACATCTAAACTTTGTTCAACGGGTAATTTTGCATCTTCAGCTTCAAGAACTAATAATAATCTTTCAATCCCCAAGCCAAAACCAATCCCTGGTGTTTCAGGACCACCTAATTGCTCAACAAGGCCATTATATCGTCCACCAGCACAAATGGTCGTAAATTTCCCACCAAATGCTTTTGAATCAGACATAATTTCGAAAATGGTATGGTTATAATAATCAAGTCCACGAACCATTGTTGAATCAACTTCATATGGAATTTCCAATGCATCAAGTAACACTTTTACTTGGTTAAAATGAGCCTGTGACTCTTCACTAAGGTAATCTAGAATTGATGGTGCATTTTTAACAATTTCTTGATCACCTTTATCTTTACTATCCAAAACGCGTAGTGGATTTTTTTCTAAACGTGCTTTTGAATCATCACTTAATTGATCAGCGAAGGGACGTAAATATGCAACTAATGCGTCACGATAATTATCACGACTATCATTATCTCCCAAAGTATTAATAGCTAATTTTAAATTTGTTAATCCAAATTTTGATAAGAAATCAATTGCCATTGCCATAACTTCAACATCAAGTGTTGGATTATCAACCCCAAAGGCTTCAACTCCAATTTGATGAAATTGACGTAAGCGTCCAGATTGAGGTCTTTCATAACGAAACATTGGTCCAATATAATACGTTTTAAATGGCTTTTGAATTTCTGGGCCATAAAGTTTATTTTCAACATACGCTCTAACAACTCCAGCTGTTCCTTCAGGACGAAGTGTTATATGGCGGTCACCTTTATCTTTAAAATCATACATTTCTTTAGTTACAATATCAGAAGTATCACCTGAAGTTCTTGAAAAAACCTCAAAATGTTCAAAAAGTGGTGTTCTAATTTCATCATATTGGTAACTTGAGAATATATTTCTAGCGGTTTCTTCAATATATTGCCATTTTTTTGAATCTGCTGGGATTATATCTGCTGTTCCTTTGGGACGTTGAAATTTCATTATAAATCCTCCTATTTGTGGCATTATATACAAAAAAGCACCCTCATCTAAATACGACAAGGGTGCTTTTGCACGGTACCACCTTAATTTTTTACTAATAGCTTAACGCAACTTAAACGACATGTGATTTAACCACACGCACCTCAAAAGTGTCTTTCGGTTAGCAAAAATGGTGAATATTTCAGCAAATTATTCACTCTCTATACAATTTAACTAACCTAATTTCTTTTTCATCGGTTTTAATATTTTATTAATTATAAAGTTACTCGAGTAACTCTCTAAAGTCAAGTACAGCTTAACTTACAATATTATTAAATTTGATTCTTACTATTGAACAAATATTTGGTATACTAATATTTAGATTCAATATCTATAGTTAAAGGAGTACATAAATGTCAACAAATAGAAAACATGGATTCAGCATAAACTGGCCAAGAGTCATTTTATTAATCATCATTTTTTGTACCCTATGTTTAGGTATTGTAAAAACGACAACTTATTTAAAAGAAACCGTTGTTACATCTGACAATATTAATGTACGTACCGGACCAAGTACGTCAAATAAAGTGTTAGACACTCTTAAGAAAGGTGAGCGTATTACAATTATTCGAGAAAAAAATAATTGGTCATACGTAAGTTTGCCAAATACTAAAAAAGGTTGGGTAGCAAACTGGATTCTTTCTAAAAAAAATGCCAAAGTGACTAAATTATCTGAAGCAACGATTGTTTTAGATCCCGGACATGGCGGTAACGATTCAGGTGCACTTTCAATCAAAGATAAACAAGAAAAAATCTACACGCTTCAAATTGTAAAAAAAGTAGCTTATCTTCTTAAGAAACGTGGCGCCAATGTGATTTTAACACGAGACTCTGATTCGTATGTAGATTTAGCCCCACGCGCTAAACTTGCAGAATCAAATAATGCAGATGCATTTATTAGTTTCCATTTTGATTCATCGCCTAATGATGATGAAGCAACTGGTTTAACAAGTTACTACTATAATAAGACAGCTGATTTAGCACTTGCAAATTCAATAAATGCCGAATTAAACGATACCGGTCTTGATAATCGTGGAACGGAATTTGGCGATTTTCTTGTTCTAAGAGATAATACACAACCATCCGTCTTACTAGAATTAGGGTACATTAATACAAAATATGACTTTAAGTTAATCCAAAGTAGCAGCTTTCAAGAAAAAACAGCAAAATCAGTCGTTGAAGGTTTAACAAATTATATCCAAAATAAATAAGACAATGCTTAACTATCATTGTCTTATTTTTGTATTAAATCAATTAATTTCAATACACGCTTATCTGGTTTTTCAACTGTTGAAATCATTTGATCAAAATCAAATAAATATCCCTTCATACCTGCATTATGCCCTGCAGCAATATCCAACTCCCGATCACCAATCATTGCTGCTTTCTGGTAATCAACTGCATTTTTTTCTGCAAGATAATTAAGTGACGCTGGATTAGGTTTCCTTGGAAATTTTTGATCTGAAGTAACAAAATCTGAAAACAAATGAATAATATTTGTTTCCCTAAGCATATCAATTGCGCTTTGATCCCTATGGGTTAATAAAAAGTTTTGTCCACCATTATCAACCACCCATTTACAAACTTCTTTTGCACCAGGAAATAATTTTGCATTTTTTTGACTCTGTCTTTCTAAATCATCATAGCTTACCCTCAATTGTTCAACATCTAAATTCAAATTTGTTTCTTGATAAATTTGAATTGCTTGTCTAACAGATTTTTCTCGCATAATTTTATAAATTTCTGTTCTAGTCGCAATTACATTTTGTAAACGTAACGCTTCTTGAAATGCCTTAACCATCTCAGGATAAGTATCAAAAAGCGTCCCATCAAAGTCCCAAAAATAATTATTTATCATTTTATACCCTCCAAATATTCTTTACACCAAAAAGATGTATTAGAGTTGATTCTAATACATCCTTTATTTTTTCTCTGTATCAAAAATAATTGTTACTGGTCCATCATTTATAAGTTCAACATCCATATCTGCTCCAAATTGACCTGGTTTAACAATAGTTACTATTTCAGCCAATTTTTGATTAAATTCATCATAATGTTCCTCAGCTAAATTAGGTTCTTCAGAATCTGTAAAGCTTGGTCTATTCCCTTTTTTTGTTGACGCGTACAAAGTAAATTGTGAAACAGATAGAATTTCTCCATTTATTTCTTGAATACTTAAATTCATTTTTCCCATATCATCTTCAAATAATCTGGAATTAGAGATTTTTTTTACCATATAATCTATCTCAGTAGATGTATCACCCGTCTTAAATCCCACCAATAAAAGATATCCTACATTAATCTGATTTAATACCTGACCATTTACCGAAACACTAGCCTTTTTAACACGTTGAACAACAATTTTCACTTCTTTAGTACCTCCATTAGAAAATTAATGAATTTTCCTTTTAACAGCATAAACGTCTTCAACACTTTTCAAAGTTTCCATAATTCTTTCTAATTGAACAATATCTTTTACGCCAACTGAAACATCCATTGTCGCAATTTTATTATTATCAACACGGCCATTAACTGAGCTTAATTGCTTAGTTGTATTATTCAATGATTGTAAAATATCATTCAAAAGTCCAGAACGATTGTACCCTTGGATTTCCAAATCAGATTGATAATTAGATTTATCATCCATGGTTTTATCCCATTTAACACTAATAATTCTTTCCCCGGACTCTTCAGCTTTAATAACATTAGGACATTCAGTTCTATGAACTGAAACACCACGCCCCTTTGTAATATAACCAATAATGTCATCTCCTGGAATAGGATTACAGCAATGACTTAATCGAACAAGTAAGTTATCGACGCCATCAATTACAACACCACCATCATGGCTACTTTTACGATTTTTTTCAGATACGTCTGGTTTTTTCATTTCTTTATGTTCTTCAAGGATTGCCTTCTGCTCATTAACTTGTCGAACTTCTTCTTCTTTAGAGCGAATATCTTCCGTTAAAGCATTGGCGACACCTAACGTTGCTACCTCTCCAAATCCAATTGCAGCATACAAGTCATCTGATTCAGACAATTGTCTTTTATCCAAAAGCTGTTTCATATTTTCTTTTGTAATGACTTTTTTAGGATCAAATCCTAAATCAATTAATTGCATCGTCAATAAATCTTCACCTTTAGCTGCATTAGCAACACGATCTTGTAGTTTGAAGAAGTGTTTAATTTTATTTCTAGCTTTATTTGTATGCACCAAATTAACCCAATCACGGCTTGGTCCTATTGAACTTTTACTAGTTAAGATATCAACAATGTCTCCATTTTTGACTTGATAATCTAATGGCACAATCTTTCCGTTAACTTTTGCACCCGTTGTATGATGTCCAATTTCAGTATGAATACTGTAGGCCATATCAAGTGGTCCTGCACCTTTGGGTAATTCAAAAACATCACCTTTAGGTGTGAATACATAAACGCGGTCACCAAAGATATCGCCTTTAACACTTTCCATAAAAGCAGAAGCATCATCAGTCTCATCTTGTAATTCAATAATTTCTTTAAACCAATTTAATTTTGTACCCGCGTCATCTTGCTGAACTTTCTCTTTCACACCTTCTTTGTAAGCCCAATGTGCTGCTACACCAAATTCAGCTATTTCATGCATCTCTTTTGTTCTAATTTGAACTTCAAAAGGACGTCCCTCTGGTCCGACAACAGTCGTATGCAGAGACTGGTACAAGTTAGCCTTTGGAATCGCAATATAGTCTTTAAATCTTCCAGGCATTGGTTTCCATCTAGAATGTATTGCCCCAAGTACCGCATAACAATCTTTAATTGATCCAACAATTACTCTAACAGCTAGGAGGTCATAAATTTGAGAGAATTGTTTATGTTGGTCTTTCATCTTTTTATAGACAGAATACAAATGCTTTGGTCGCCCATAAATTTCGCTTGAAACTTTTAAATCACTAATGGAAACTTTTATTTCTTCAATAGCTCCAGAAATATAAGCCTCACGTTCTTCACGTTTAGAATTCATCAAATGAACAATTCGATAGTATTGTTGGGGGTTCAGATAACGTAATGAACTATCTTCTAATTCCCACTTAATCGTACTAATACCTAAACGGTCTGCCAATGGTGCATATATTTCTAACGTTTCATTTGCAATTCGTCGTTGCTTATCTGGACGTAAGTGTTTTAACGTCCGCATATTATGTAACCTATCTGCTAATTTCACAATAATAACACGTAAATCTTTAGACATCGCTAACAATAATTTACGATGATTTTCAGCTAATTGCTCTTGATGAGATTTATATTGAATTTGACCTAATTTTGTTACACCATCGACAATTACTTGCACATCTTTACCAAAAAGTTCGCCTACATCACCTAAAGTAACTGGTGTGTCTTCAACAACATCATGTAAAAATCCTGCACTAACAGTCTCCGGATCCATTTTTAATTCTGCAAGAATACCAGCAACTTGTATTGGGTGCATTATATATGGTTCGCCAGACTTACGATATTGATTCTTATGAACATAGGTAGCAAAATCACATGCTTTTTGTACAAATGCAACATGTTCTTCATTCATATAGCTTTCAACGATTTCCAAAACGTCTCTAGCACTCCACATTTCTTCTTTTGTCATATCTACACACCTCTTTTTATATAAAATAAAAATACGCGATTCCATAATGCAGTCCGCGTACTCATGTATTCATAAAGTATTTGTATTATTTTTTTGAAATTCCCCATGTTAATAATGATAAACAAAGATAAATAATTGCAAAAAAGATAGTGATACTTTGAAATAAATGGCACAACACACCTATTGCAAAAATAACTGGAAAGAAAAAGTTAAAAATCAAACTATGATCATTTCTACCAATAATAACACCAATAATGATAGAAAAAATGACATTTACTATAAATAAAGAAACACCAATTTTTATAACATCGTTTGCATTAACTAAGGTCAGTACCATCGGGACCACAATTCCGATGGCAATACTTACCGTTAAGTACCATGCAGCTGTTATGCTTAGAAAATTTTTCAAAAATATTTCCTCATTTCGTTTTCTCATGCCTTACTTAACTTAATTCACTAACAAATGAAAGGCTCGCTAATAAGTATAACGGAGCAGTCTCTGCACGTAAAATTCTAGGTCCTAAGCCTACCTTTTGATAACCAGCTGTAGCTAACTTATCAATTTCTGATTTTGAAATACCACCCTCTGAACCAAATACCGCAATCATATTTTGATTAGGTTCAATCAAATCAAATGATTTTTTTAGTTGGCTAACCTCACCTTGTTTAGCAGATTCTTCATATGCAACAATCTGAATATCATAAGATTGTTGAAATATCTCATCAATTTTTTTAGCGTATGAAATCGTTGGAATTTTAGTTCGATGTGCTTGTTCTGCAGCACCCTTAGCAATTTTTTTTAAACGTTCAATTTTTTTAGCCTGCTTTTTTTGATCCCATTTTGCAATAGAAAAATCACTATTAAAAAATATAAAATGGGCAGCCCCCATTTCTGTACCTTTTTGTACAATCCAGTCTGCCTTATCTTTTTTTGAAAGAGCCGACGCAATTGTTACTTCTACTGGCAACTCAACTAATGTTTCTACTGTCTTTTGATAATCAAAAGTAGCTGAACTTTCAGTAACCTGTTTCATCTTTGCAACAACAACCTCTGTTGATTGCTTAACGAGTTCAACTTGATCACCAACAGCCAAACGCATAACTTTAATTGCATGATGAAAATCCTCATCTGTTAAAATTAACTCATCAGATTTCAAAAAATATCTCTGCATCTTTACTACCTAACCTTCCAAATCCATTTTAACTGCAATAATTGAGAACCAGTCACCCATATTTAAAATCTGTTGTATTTCAAATCCACCAGTTACCAGTGACTCCTTGATTAAATCGACTTTATCTGCAATAATCCCAGATGTCACAAAATGGCCACCTGGATTTAAATTTCTTCTAGCTTGCGGAATTAACGGTACAATAATTTCGGACAAAATATTAGCCACAATTAAATCAACCTTATTATCAATACCATTTAGTAAATCATTAGCTGCTACATGTATCTGATTTGCAATTGGATTTAAGTTGAAATTTAATACGGCAGCATCTACTGCAATATCGTCCAAATCATACGCATCAATATGACCAACACCAAGATGTTTTGCAGCAATACTTAAAACACCTGAACCTGTTCCAACATCAATCATAGATTCATTTCCACGTATTACTTGCTCTAGTGCTACCAAAGCTAGCCGGGTTGTGGGATGTGTTCCTGTACCGAATGCTTTACCAGGGTCTAAACGTATCACTTTTTCATCAGGTTGGACCACCTGATATTTCTCCCAACTTGGTACTATTGTTAGGAATCGGGTAACTCTAACCGGATGGTAGTATTGTTGCCATTCCAATCCCCAACCTTGGTCATCCACTTCATTCAATTCAATCAGACCACGTCCCGGATTAAGTCCAAAATCAGCTAATTGATTAACCCTACTCTGTATAGTTGGCAATATTTCAGGAATAAAAATAGTTTCAGGGAAAAAGGCAGAAATCTTTGCTCCATCATTTTGGTGCTCAACTGATGTAAAATCGTTCCCGTCTAAATTATCCTGCATTAATTTTTCAAAATCTTTTGAATCATCAATTTGGACACCTTCAGCACCACTTTCAATTAAAATATTAGAAACCGCTTCTACAGCTTCACTACTTGTTGAGATACTTACTTCTGTCCATTTCAAATTGAAATCCTCCTAAAATTTTGGATAAATTAATCGCATACTTTTTTCTGTACTTTGTGCTTTTTGAATTTTTTCAAAATCGCTAGCTGACCAACTTAGTTCAAAGAATTCAGCATCATCATCATTCAAAAAATCTAACAAATCACTTTGACCATTGTCTAGTACAATTTGTAAATAGTTAATAAATGCTGCTGCCTCTGAGCGTTCCCAACCCGATTTCCCTTGAAAGGGTAATGTTGTTAAATACTCTTTTTCAACTTCCTTTGAGTCAAAACGTTCTTCATCATAGAGTAATATAGCATCCCCAAATGAAATAATGGGTAATTCTGAGTTAACACCTTCAATATCAAGAATTGCTTGTTGTGACTTATTCTCAGCATAAAATGTGAGATCTACTGTAAATGTATGATCCTTTTTCTGCCAATCTAATACAATATCACCATCAAAATCAATTTTTGGTAATTCCTTCTTTAAATAATCAAACAATGTTTCTTGTGCCATACTATCACCTCATATTTTAAATAAATTTAAATTACATCAAATTTTGTTTAGTTCTCAAAGTTTATTATAAAGCATTGCATTCATTCATGCATTAATTAAAGAGGAAAACGATAACAATTTATCGCTTTTTTTGGTAAACTAAGGTTATTAAAATATTGGGGAGGTTTTATTTATGGGAAGAAAGAAAATGATTTTGGATTTAGACACTGGTATTGACGATGCATTGGCTATTGCCTATGCTCTCGCTAGTACCGAAATTGATTTAATTGGTATTGTAGGTTCTTACGGTAACCTGCAAATGCTAGCTGGTGTTCAAAACAGTTTGAACTTACTTAATTTATTAGGTGAATCAAATATTCCAGTTTATCTCGGTGAGAAACATTCAATCACGACTCAATCTTTTGATACTTTAGAAATAAGCCAAGAAATACATGGTATGAACGGTTTAGGTGACATAAAAATCCCTAAATCAAGCCAACCATACGCCTCAGAATCTGGAATCGATTTTATTATCGATTCTGCACATGAATTTCAATCAGATTTAATTATTGTGCCTACTGGTCCATTAACGAACTTATCATTAGCCATAAAAAAAGATCCTAAAATTGAAACATTAATTGGTAAAGTCGTTTTAATGGGTGGTGCTTTAACAATCCCTGGAAATGTAACTGCCGTTGCTGAAGCAAATATTAATCAAGATCCAGAAGCCGCAAATGAAGTATTCCAAAGTAAATTGCCTATTACAATGGTAGGTCTAGACGTAACACTTAAAACACTTTTAACAAAAAAAGAAACAGAGCTATGGCGTGAAATTGACAGTCCATCAAGTCGAGCTTTCGCCGATATTGTTGATTACTATATTAACGCCTATGCAAACCTAAAAACAAATTTAGACGGCTGTGCTTTGCATGACCCCTTAGCTGTTGCCGTTGCTATAGATGCATCTTTAGTCACTACTTTACCTATCAATATGAAAGTTGACACAGAAGCGCCTTTTTCTGGACGTACAATCGGTGACGAGACACGCCTAAATTCAAATCAAGCAACAACGGTTGTCGCTGTTGCCGTTGAAACCGAAAGATTCTTATCGACTTTTATGACACGTTTATCAACTTTATTTTCAAAAAATTAAATTTAACGGAGTTTACTTATGCAATATCTCGGTCCATTCATTCTTTCCATTTGGTTTATTATGACCACTATTATTTATATTTCTACATTTACGAAAAAAAAACGTCGAAAATTTTCATATAAGTCACTTTTTTTTGGCTCGTTAGCCTGGGAAAAAAATAGTCGTAACTGGCTATTGATACTGGGACTTTTTTCGCTTATTAGTTTAAATCCTATTACAGATACATTTATCTTTTTGATGATACTTGGTGGTTACATTGCTGTTACCTCATGTTTAAACTTATTCTTACATCATGGTAATCGCCGTCAAACTATTCTAATCATTATTCTTTCCTTCTTTTTAATTTTAGCAGCATTCTATCCTTTATTATCAAATTTTAAATAAGTAAAGATAGTTGCTTTAAATTAACTCAAAGACGATAATGTAAGCGTTAACTGTAATTTTAATAAACTTTATTATTCATACTACTATTTATTCAAGGGAGATCACTATGCCACATATAATCGGTGTTGATATTGGAACAACAAGCACGAAAGCAGTTTTATACGATCTTAAAGGTACCGTAATTGAATACGCTAATATTGGTTACTCACTTTATCAAGAAGAAAATGGGATGGCTGAACAAGATCCTGATGAAATTTATGCTGCTGTAACAAAAGCAATCACTGAGGTCAATAAAAAAGCGAACTTACGCCCCACTGATTTAAAAGGCGTTTCATTTTCAGCTGCCATGCACAGTTTAATTCTACTTGATAAAAATCATAAACCGTTAACTAGATCGATTACTTGGGCTGATAACAGAGCTAGCAAGTGGAGTGATGATTTAAATGAATCAGGTGTTGGTCATGAAATTTATCTCAAAACTGGAACACCTATTCATCCTATGTCACCATTATCAAAACTAATTTGGTTAAAGAATGATAAACCAGATTTATTTAATCAGGCAGCCTATTTTGTTGGTATTAAAGATTATATTTTATATCAATTATTTGATCGACTTGTTATTGATCATTCTTTAGCGTCAGCTACAGGCTTATTCAATATTTTTAATTTAGATTGGGATAAGCAAGCATTATCTGTAACTGGTGTCACACCTGAACAGTTACCAGAACTAGTTGAAACAACGTACCAACTATCCGGACTAAATACTGAATTTTCTAAAATAACTGGTATCCAACGTGATGTTCCTTTTATTGTTGGTGCAAGTGATGGTGTTCTATCAAACCTTGGTGTTAATGCTATCGAACCGGGTGTTGCGGCTGTCACAATTGGTACGAGTGGTGCCGTTAGAATGGTTATCGATCACCCTGTTACAGATCCTAAAGGTAGACTATTCTGTTATGCGCTCGCCAAAAATAAATGGGTCATTGGTGGGCCAGTTAACAATGGCGGTATCGTCTTCCGCTGGTTGCGCGATGAGATATTTACACCCGAAAAAATTACTGCTGAACAAATGAAAATTGATCCCTATGAAGTCATCACTCAAATTGCAGAAAAGGTTCCTGCCGGTTCCGATGGACTCCTCTTCCACCCCTATCTTGGTGGCGAACGGGCACCACTCTGGGATGCTAATGCTAGAGGTTCATTCTTTGGTTTAACACGTCAACATACACGTGCGCATATGGCTCGAGCTGTACTTGAAGGGATCGTTTTCAATTTAGACATGGTCATGTTAGCACTAACTGAAATTGCTGGGAAACCCACTAGAATCCAAGCAACAGGTGGTTTTGCCCAATCATCTTTATGGCGACAATTATTAGCCGATATTTTTGAACAAGAAGTTACAATTCCTGAAAGTTTTGAAAGTTCTTGTCTTGGCGCAGCTGTCTTAGGAATGCAAAGTTTACATTTAATTGCTGATCTATCTGCTGTTGAAAATATGATTGGTTCCATGCATGTCCACCAACCACAAAAAGAAAACTTTGAAGTATATCGTGAGCTATTACCTATATTTGTTCGAGTAAGTAGGTCATTAAGCGCTGAATATAAAAATATTGCTGATTTCCAGCGGAAACATTATCATCAAATCTAGTTTCATTGGGGGAAAGTTACTATGCCACTTTTAATTGTTTTTATTGGGATTCTCTTTTTACTTTTATTAATCATTAAATTTAAATTAAATACATTTGTTTCATTAATTATCACATCATTTGTTGTTGCCATTGGATTAGGGATGCCTTTAGATAAAATCACGACTTCTATCGAAAATGGTATTGGTAGTCAATTAGGTCATTTATCCTTAGTCTTCGGTTTTGGTGCTATGCTAGGTAAACTGGTTGCTGATTCAGGTGGTGCTTATCGGATTGCGACTACTTTAATTAACCGATTTGGTCGAAAATGGATTCAATTAGCAGTCGTACTTGCATCATTCATTATTGGTATTGCATTATTTTTCGAAGTTGGTATTGTTTTATTGATCCCAATCGTTTTTGCGATTGCTACGGAATTAGGAATTTCAGTTTTATATCTTGGGATTCCCATGGCAGCTGCACTTTCAGTTACTCATGGCTTTTTACCACCTCACCCCGCCCCAACTGCAATTGCATCAGCACTAAATGCTAATGTAGGGATGGTTCTTATTTACGGATTACTATTAGCTATTCCGGTAACATTGATTGCCGGTCCACTTTTCGCTATGATTGCAAAAAAATATATTCCTTCGGCATTTAAGCAAAAAGGAAATTTAAGCGCATTAGGAACACAAAAAGAATTTAAACTTGAAGATACACCTAGTTTTGCAATGAGTACTTTGACATCTTTATTTCCCGTTGTAATTATGGCTATTTCAACAGTTTACGACATGATTATTAATAAAGGGATAACACCAAAGAACCCTAACTCTATAGATTCCTTTTTCATGTTCGTTGGGTCTCCTGGCGTTGCCATGCTGCTCTCCCTTCTGTTCGCTATCTATTCAATGGGTATTGCCCGAAAGATCCCAGTCAAAGATATTATGGCTTCTCTTGAAGTTGCCATTAAACAAATTGCAATGCTACTCTTAATCATTGGTGGTGGAGGTGCATTTAAGCAAGTTCTTGTTGATGGTGGTGTCGCAGATGTTATCTCAAGAATGTTTGAATCCTCATCGTTATCACCATTATTGTTAGGCTGGTTAATTGCTGCACTTCTTAGAATTTCTCTTGGTTCTGCAACAGTTGCTGCATTAACAGCTGCCGGTCTAGTCAGTGGTTTAATAGCTGGGTCAGGCGTTGATCCTGCATTAATGGTTATCGCCATTGGTTCAGGTAGTTTAATTGCATCTCACGTAAACGATGCTGGTTTCTGGATGATTAAAGAATATTTTGATCTAACCGTTAAAGAAACACTCGCAACGTGGACCGTTCTTGAAACAGTCGTCTCTGTTTCAGGGCTCGGTGGTGTTATGCTTATTAACTTATTCGTATAAATTAATAAAAGGCTAAGTTATTTTAGATAACTTAGCCTTTTATTATGTTGTTAAATTTAGACATGTGTTAAAATAGACACCATTCTAAATTGAAATTATTGGAGGCAATATTATGGATTCACTATCTGCTATCTTATTATTACTTGGTGGCGTGGTTATCGCAAATGTGATTGCTGTTAAGTTTCCAAAAGTTCCACAAGCTTTTTATCAAATTGGTATAGGATTAGCGCTTTCTTTATTACCAAATTTCCAACATTTCGAACTTAACCCAGAATTATTTTTTATGATAATCGTTGCACCTATTATTTTCAATGAAGCCCAAAATACATCTAGAAGAGCATTAGCTAGAAATATTTTAACGACGCTTTCATTAGCCATCATTTTAGTTGGTGCAACAATAATTGTCACTGGGTTTTTAGTTCACTCAGTCTTACCTGATTTATCACTTGCCTTAGCATTTGCGTTAGCAGCGATTGTCACACCCACAGATACAGTAGCAGTATCTTCAGTGACAAAAAATTTACCGATTCCTGAGTCAATGATGAATATATTGGAAAATGAATCCTTGTTTAATGATGCATCTGGTATTGTTGGTCTTAGTTTAGCATTAACTGCTTTCTCTTCAGGTACTTTTTCTATGAACGAAGGTCTAAGTGCTTTTAGCACATCATTTTTTGGTGGACTCTTAATTGGTGCATTTTTAGGATTAGTATTCGTTAAAATAAGGTTAACGTTACTAAATTGGCACATCGAAGATACAGCAATTATGATTCCAATTGAAATAATAACTCCTTTTTTAATTTATTTTATATCTGAAGAATTAGGTTGTTCAGGTATTTTAGCAGTCGTTGCTGCCGGTTTAATTCATGGTGTTCAAAAAGATCGTTTACGGTTATCTTCAACTAAATTACAATTTATATCAAGTAGTATTTGGAAAGTACTTACAGATGCTTTAAATGGGTTTGTTTTTGTAGTTCTAGGTTTAACATTGCCTACTGTTACCTCGGATTTATTAAAAAGCTCAGGATTTAATTCACTAATTTTACTTGTTATTAGTATTGGTATTTACTTTATTATGACACTAATGCGTTTTCTATGGTCCCACTTCCTATTAAAAAATTTATCAACAAAAGACGATTTTACATTTGCCCTAAGTGGAATTCACGGAACAATTACACTATCCATGGCATACTCATTACCATTAGTAACTGTTTCAGGAATTGAATTCCCTATGAGAAATGAAATCATTTTTATAGCTGCATTAGTTATATTAATTAGCATGTTAGTTCCTACTTTCCTACTACCGCACTTAATTACCAAAAAGAATGAGATTACTATTTTAGAAAATATTGGTGAAATTCGTTCTAAGATGGTTATTTACACTGTTGAACAACTTAATGTCACAAATATTCCTAGTCCAGAAAGACAAACAGTAATTGAAACGCTATATAACCAACAAAATTTTTTAAAACGGCCTAAAAAGAGTGATTTTTATGACCTATTAGAAAAAACACAAGAAATTGAAGAAAATATTTTGCATGAATTATTATCGAGTGGTCAGGTTTCTGAAAAAACTGGTTCTTGGTACGAAAAGTATCTTGCTACAACTTATCAATCAACCCGTGGATTTTCACTTAAACATCTCATAATACACTTGAAATTCTATTCACTTCATTTATTTAAACATTTTGCTATTAAGAAAGGCGAAAAAGCGCTATCTCAGGTTACTGAAAATCAAAAAAATACTTTCAAAAAATATTATAATAATACAAAAGATGACTTTATTTTAATGGAGGAATCTAGTTATCAGGCAGCAATTACTTATTTAACCTCTATTACCACTGTTGACAATTCAATGGCCGTTACTCTGGTTAGACAATTTTTATCAGTTAGACACAGAAGAATGTTTTCAAATGAGACTGAACTTATCTTACAAAATAATATTTTTATAAATGCCTTTCAATTAGAATATAATTTTGTTCAACTTCAATTAGAACAAAAATTAATCACCCCTGCAACGGCAAATCTGTTAAGAGAACAAATTTCATACGATGAGATGGTTTACATGCAAAATAATGAAGCATACTTATCATAAAAAAAACGACAACCAGACTTTTCCGGTTGTCGTTTTTACTTATTTTTTCTTAGATTCTTCATCTTCATCAATTTTCAAGACTGCCATAAATGCTTCTTGTGGAATCTCAACATTACCAACTTGTTTCATTCGTTTCTTACCAGCTTTTTGTTTTTCCAAAAGTTTCATACGGCGTGTTCGATCTCCACCATACAATTTAGCTGTAACATCCTTACGGTATGCTTTAATATTTGTTCTTGCAATAATTTTTTGTCCAGCAGCAGCTTGAACTGGAATTTCAAACATTTGGCGCGGAATTAATGATCTTAATTTATTGACGATACCTTTTCCACGTTCAAAAGAAAAATCACGATGAACAATAAAACTCAATGCATCAACTGCTTCACCATTCAACAAGATATCAACTTTAATTAAATCACTTGGACGGTAACCCTCTTCTTCATAATCCAGGGATGCATATCCACGTGTATTAGATTTTAATTTATCAAAGAAATCAAAGATAATTTCTGATAAAGGCATATGATAAATAATATTTACACGGAATTCATCTAAGTAATCCATCGTCTCAAAAACACCACGTTTTTTTTGACAAAGTTCCATGACTGCTCCAACATATTCATTAGGTACCATAATACTTGCTTTCACATAAGGTTCGTTAATTTGCTTAATTGATGATGGTTCTGGCATTTCAGAAGGGTTAGAAACAATTATTTTCTCACCATCAGTTAAATCAACATGATAAATTACAGATGGTGCCGTTGTAATCAAATCTAACCCAGATTCACGTTCTAACCGCTCTTGGACAACATCCATGTGTAATAACCCTAAAAATCCACAACGGAACCCAAATCCTAGTGCTTGTGACGTTTCTGGTTCAAATTGTAAAGCAGCATCATTTAATTGTAATCTTTCAAGTGCCTCACGTAATTCATTATATTTTGAATTATCTACGGGATATAACCCACAATAAACCATAGGATTAATTGCACGGTAACCATCTAGTGCTTCAGTTGCTGGATTGTCAGCTGAAGTTACTGTATCACCAACTCGTGTATCTCGAATATCTTTAATTGCCGCTGTAACATACCCAACATCTCCGGCCATTAAAAAATCACGATTAACTGCTTTGGGTGACATAACCCCAACTTCAGTCACTTCATATTTTTTCTTACTATTCATTAATTCAATTGTGTCGCCAGGTTTTACAACACCGTCAACCACCCGAATACTCAAAACAACGCCACGGTAACTATCATAGATTGAATCAAAAATTAAAGCTTTCAATGGTTTTTTTAAATCACCATTTGGTGCAGGAATTTTCGTTACAATCTGTTCCAGCATCTCTTCAATACCAATACCATTTTTAGCACTTGCCAGAACGGCATCAGAGGCATCTAATCCGATAACATCTTCAATTTCTTTTTTTACCATTTCAACATTAGCAGATGGTAAGTCAATTTTATTAATAACTGGTAAAATCTCCAAATCATCATCAATCGCTAAATAAACGTTTGCGAGTGTCTGTGCCTCAACACCTTGAGCAGCGTCTACAACAAGTACAGCACCTTCACAAGCCGCCAAACTCCTTGAAACTTCATAAGTGAAATCAACATGTCCTGGTGTATCAATTAAATGAAAGATATATGTTTCACCATCTTTAGCAAGATAATGTAATTCAACCGCATTTAATTTAATTGTAATTCCACGTTCTCGTTCAAGATCCATCGAATCGAGTAATTGATTTTGCATCTCACGTTTAGTAACTGTATCAGTCATCTCGAGGATACGATCCGCAAGTGTGGATTTTCCATGATCAATATGTGCTACAATCGAAAAGTTTCGAATATGTTTTTGTCTATCTTGCATTTCTTCAAAATCCATTAATAGCGTCCTACTTTCTTGTTTCTATCTCTTCTGATTATAACAATCAACGCTACTAAACACAATTACAGTTCGCATACAAAAAAATAGAATCATCTTAGAAGACGATTCTATTTTTAACTTTATTTCTTATTTTTAAATTGATCTTTTAACTTATCAAATAAATTACCTTCGCCAACAACGTTTTTACCGCTAGCTGTAGCAAATTCTTTCAAAGCATCTTTTTGTTCTTTTTTAAGATTACGAGGTGTTTCAATATTAACCGTCACTTCTTGATCACCATTACCCTTACCATGTAATTTAGGCGCACCCTTATCACGTAATCTGAAAGTCGTTCCAGTCTGTGTTCCAGCGGGAATCTTCATTTTTACATCTCCATGAACGGTTGGAACCGTTACTTCGTCGCCCAATGCAGCTTGGACAAAGCTAATTGGAACATCAATGTAAATATCAGGACCTTCACGGTCAAATGTGCCACTAGCCTGAACTCTAAAGATAATGTATAAATCTCCATAAGGTCCACTATTTTCACCAGATTCACCTTGTCCTTGAAGACGCATCTGTTGACCATCTTCAACACCAGCAGGAACAGTTACTTTAACTTCATGTCTTTCATCAATATGGCCTGATCCATGACATGTATCACATTTTTCTTTAATCTCTTTACCTGTACCATGACAAATATCACATTCTTGTTCAGTCATCATGTTTCCAAGTGGCGTACGACGCTCAACTTGGATAGTACCTCGACCACCACATTTATGACATGTAATTGGAGAAGTTCCAGGTTTTGCTCCAGAACCAGAACAAGTAGCACATAGACTTTTACGATTGTATTTAATTGTTGATTCTTTACCAAAAACACCTTCATTAAATGTCAATGTCATCTCGTATTGCAAATCACGACCTGCTCGTGGAGCGGTTGGATCTTGGGAAGCACCACCACCGCCGAAAAATGAACTGAAAATATCTTCAAATCCACCGCCGCCAAATCCACCTTGTTGTCCTTGACCACCAAATCCTCGGTAAGCACCACCTTGAGACCCAGCTGAACCATATTGATCGTATTCAGCTTTCTTTTGTGGATCACCAACTGTTTCATATGCTTCAGTGATTTCTTTAAATTTATCTTCGGCACCAGCATCCTTATTAATATCCGGATGATATTGTTTAGATAACTTACGATACGCTTTTTTTATTTCTTCAGGTGACGAATCTTTAGTCACACCAAGTACATTATATGGATCTTTGTTCTCTGCCATTCCGTACCTCCGAATAACCTTTTTGGTTTTTATTGCTCTAAATAGGATAACATGTCTAACATGAAATAAAAAGCCAAAGTCCCAAAGGCCTTTGACTTTCTATCACACTCAAAATTTAGTAAAGATTACTTCTTATCTTCAGGGTTAACTTCTTCGAAGTCACCATCGACAGTTTCATCTTTAGGGTCTTTAGCCGTGCCTTCAGCACCAGCTTCACCTTGAGCTTCTTGTGCTTGTTGATACAATTTAACAGTTAAGTCTTGAACAATTTTATTCAATTCATCTTTCTTAACTTTCATATCTTCAACATTGTTATCTTCTTGAGCTTTCTTCAAAGCATCACGAGCATCTTCAGCAGATTTAATTTCTTCTTCAGTTACTTTACCTTTTAATTCTTCCAAAGTTTTATCAACTGAGAATAATAATTGATCAACTTCATTCTTCAAATCAACTTCTTCTTTACGTGCCTTATCTGCTTCTTCGTTTTCTTTAGCTTCATTAACCATGCGTTCGATTTCGTCTTCTGCAAGACCACCTGAACTCTTGATTGTAATTTTTTGTTCTTTGTTTGTGCCTAAATCTTTAGCAGAAACGTTAACAATACCATTTTTATCAATATCAAATTTAACTTCAATTTGAGGGATTCCACGAGGTGCAGCAGGAATATCATTTAATTGGAAACGGCCTAATGTTTTATTATCAGTAGCCATTGGACGTTCACCTTGTAAGACATGGATATCAACGGCAGGTTGGTTATCTGCAGCTGTTGAGAACGTTTGTGACTTGCTTGTTGGGATCGTTGTATTACGATCAATTAACTTAGTAAAGACGCTACCCATTGTTTCAATACCCAATGAAAGTGGTGTTACATCAAGTAAAACAACATCCTTAACATCACCAGTAATGACACCACCTTGAATTGCAGCACCAAGTGCAACAGCTTCATCAGGGTTAACTGATTGGTTAGGTTTGTGATCTGTTTCTTTTTCAACTAATGCTTGAACAGCAGGAATACGTGTTGAACCACCAACCAAGATAACTTGATCAATATCAGCATTTGTTAATCCAGCATCTTTTAAAGCATTTTGAACTGGAATACGTGTACGTTCAACTAAGTCTTGTGTAAGATTATCAAATTTTGCACGTGATAATGTTGCTTCTAAATGTAAAGGTCCAGCAGCACCGGCTGTAATAAATGGTAAGCTAATTTGTGCACTAGTAACACCAGATACATCTTTTTTAGCTTTTTCAGCAGCATCTTTAAGACGTTGCATTGCCATTTTATCTTTTGATAAGTCAATACCATTTTCTTTTTTGAAGGTCTCAACTAACCAGTCCATGATTTTTTGATCAAAATCATCTCCACCAAGTTTAGTATCACCGTTTGTTGATAGTACTTCAAAGACACCATCACCTAATTCAAGGATAGAAACATCAAATGTACCACCACCTAAATCGAATACAAGGATTTTTTCATCTTTTTCAGTATTTTCAAGACCATATGCTAAAGCAGCAGCAGTAGGTTCGTTAACAATACGTTCAACTTCTAAACCGGCAATTTTACCAGCATCTTTTGTAGCTTGACGTTGTGAATCGTTAAAGTAAGCAGGAACTGTAATAACAGCTTGTGTTACTGATTCGCCTAAGTAAGCTTCAGAATATTCTTTGATGTATTGTAAAATCATAGCAGAAACTTCTTGTGGTGTGTATGATTTTCCTTGAATATCTACTTTGTAGCCTTCTTCTCCCATGTGACGTTTAATTGATGCAACAGTATCAGGGTTTGTGATTGCTTGGCGTTTAGCAACTTCACCAACTTGAGTTTCGCCATCTTTAAATGAAACAACAGATGGTGTTGTACGATTTCCTTCTGGGTTTGTAATAATTTTTGCTTCTTTACCTTCTAACACAGCAACAGCTGAGTTAGTTGTTCCTAAATCAATTCCTATAATTTTTGCCATAATTTATCTACCTCTTCTTATATTATTATTGAGCGACAACGACCATTGCTGGACGTAACACTCTATCTTTTAATTTATATCCTTTTTGAAGGACTTGAACAATTGTATCTGCTTTTTGATCATCAGAAGCTGGAACTGTTTGAACTGCTTGGTGAACATTTGGATCAAAAGTAACGTCATCAGTTGCAATTTCTATAACGTCATTATTAGTTAATGCTTTTTGTGCATCTTTATAAACTAATTCAATACCTTTTTTAAGTTGTTCGCCACTCTCAGTGTCAACCTCAATTGCCAATGCTCGTTCCAAATTATCGATAACTGGTAGAACATCTTTAGCTAATGATTGCCCGCTATACTTTAAGAGTTGTTCTTGTTCTTTCTTAAAGCGTGTATTCATATTTGCCATTTCGGCTTCTGCTCGTAAATATTTATCTTCCATTGTGTCTAAACTAGCTTGTAACTCAACTAATTTATCTGCATCAGAAGGCTTTTTACTAAATTTTTCTTTTACTTTATCAGTAACAGAACTTTTTTTCTCATTTTGATTAGTTGCTTCACTAGACTGATGTTGCTCTTGTGTAACATCTTCTTCAACTAAATCTTCTTTGGCATCTTTAACCACACACAACACCCCTTTTCTTATTTATCAAATTGTTGATAATAATCTAACAATTTTTTAGCAAGCTCATCACTAAATGCATCTAATAAACCAATCATTTTTGAATATGGCATATTTGTAGGACCCAATAATGCGATAACCCCTTGACCATGGTCACTAACATCATAACTAGCTGATATAAGACTATAGTTATCAAGTAATTGGTTCGTTAATTCCTCACCAATTTTAATTTGAATAGGTTTACCTTGAATTCCAATTAATTCACCAATATTCTTGTTATTTGATGTGTCTACTAAATCATATAATGATTTTAATTCATCCACGTTACTATCGGTAGCAAAATCTAATATATTAGATTTACCGCCAACAAAAACTTGTTCACGTGCTGCCTGCTTTAAAATATTACCAAAAATATCTAAAATACCAGCTGGCCTACGCATATAATTAACCAACATAACTGGGATACTTGTTCTTAACTTCTTAGAAATTTCAGCTAATGACAACCCAATTAATTGGTCATTCAACAACCTTGTTACGGCTTCTAAATCTGATCCGTTAATCGATTTAGGAATACTGAATGTCTGATTCTCAACAACGCCACTACTCATCACAAGAATAGCCATAATTCGATGATTTCCTAATGGTACTAATCGAAAACCTTCGAGACGACTTTCCATTGTTTCAGGTCGTAAAGAAATCGCTGTATAATTTGTTAAGTCCGAAAGAATCTTAGTTGATTCTGCAAATATTTCATCAATCTTTTGAAAATGAACACCAAGAGAATTTTGAATATTCGCTAATTCCGCTGCTGGAACAACGCCGGGTTTAACAATGTGATCAACATAATATCGATAACCTAAAAATGAAGGAATTCTACCAGAAGAAGAATGTGTTTTTTTAATTAACCCATTATTTTCCAATGTCACCATTTCATTTCTGATAGTTGCTGAACTTACATGCATTGGTAAAAAATCAACGACCGATTTAGAACCAACAGGTTGACCAACCTCTGTATATACTCTGACAATTGCTTCTAACACTAACATTTGTCTTTCTGTTAGCATGATCAATCACCTCTTTTTAGCACTTAACACAATGGAGTGCTAAGACAACTATTAATATACTAAATGTTGAGATTATTGTCAAGGAATGCACTCACTTTTTTAAAGAAAATGGCTGACTAAATATATCCTATTTAGTCAGCCATTAAACCAATACTTATATGTGTTGGTCAAAATAAGTATTAGTATTTTTTTTATCTTTATTTAATTGCGTAATTAATCCAGGAATACCTTCAAATTTAACTTCACTTCTCAAATATGCTAACCATTGAACCGTAACAATTTGGCCATAAATCATCTCGTTGAAATCAAATAAATTTATTTCGACCGTTAATTCACGATTTTTTCCAAACGTTACGTTGTAGCCAATAGATGCCATCCCACGATACCAGACATCACCAACCTGAACGCTAGTCACATATATTCCGGGTCCCGGAATTCGAATGTGTTCATTGAATTCTAAATTTAATGTTGGAAAGCCAAGTTCTCTACCTCTAGCTTCACCGTGAACAACTTTACCAAGTGTTTCATATTTATAGCCCAATAACTTATTAACATCGCTAATATGTCCGTTATCAATTTCCATTCTAATTCGAGATGAACTTATCTTTTGATGATTCGTCGCTAATTCAGGCACAGTAATAATTTCAAATTTTTGATTAGCATATAAAGGTAGTGTATCCATATTTGCGATATCTTTTTTACCATACGTATAATCAAATCCTGCAACTACTACCTTTACATGCAATGCAACCATATATTTATCGACAAAATCTTGTGGTTCCATTTTTGCTAAACTATTATTTAGCGTTAAAATATAAAAAATATCAACGCCTAATTGCTTCATTAATAATATTTTTTTTTCCATAGACGTTAAATATTTTACACTTTGTTCGGGTGCTTTTTGAAATTGTACTGACGGATGCTTATCAAATGTCATTACTGCAAGTTTAATATTTTTTTCGTTAGCTTTTTGCTTAGCTTCTTGTATTACTTTTTGATGTCCTAAATGAACACCGTCAAAAAAACCCATAGCAAGTGAAATAGAATCATTACTAATTTCGTTAGGGTTATACGGTTCAGTTAAATAAATAACTTTCATGTTCCAATATCTTCCTTTATCCTAAATCAAACATTGTCTCAGACTGATAACGATTTTTTTCACTATTCAATCTGTATAAACATCTAATTTTATTTTCATAAACTAGAGAAACTGTTGGCTCATTATTAAACGAATCAACTGCTAAAAATCCACCATTTTGGACAATAAGCCACTGTTCAGTTGTTAATTCATACCTTTTAAATGATGTTAGCGCTGTATCAATTGGATATAACAACGATTCTAACGTCCCATTGACTTTAGCCTCATTTAATTGGTCCAGGGTAAACGCCTTATCAATTCTAAAACCGCCGCTTTCCAGTCTAGTCAGGTCGGACATAACTGCAGGTACACCTAATTTTTTACCGAGATCAACAGCTAGCGTCCTAACATAGGTCCCTTTTCCACATGCAACTTCAAAATAAATTTTTTGTCTTTTATTTTCTAAATCATATTCTGTAGCTTTCGTTTGAATAAATGAAGTCACCGTTATTTGTCTTTCTGGACGTTCCACTGTTTCACCTTTACGAGCGTAATCATATAAGCGACGTCCGTTTACTTTAACAGCTGAGAACATTGGTGGAATTTGAATCATTGTACCTGTCATCTGGTTCATAACATCATCAATTTCTTCCGATGTGAAAGGATCTATAATCTCTTTTTCTTCGATTATTTCGCCATCTAAATCTTCAGTTTCTGTAGAGAAACCAAGTGTTATTTCACCCGCATATACTTTGCCAGAATTCATCAAATAGTTTACTGTTTTTGTCGCTTTACCAATACAAATCGGTAGAACACCATCAACATTTGGATCAAGAGTACCTGAATGACCAACTTTTTTGGTTTGAAAAATGCCACGACACTTAAAAACACAATCATGACTGGTCATACCACGTTCTTTGAATAGTGGAATAATTCCGTCCATTGTCTTACCTCCGTTAATATACTTTTAACAGTATATCATAATCAGTAAAACAAGGGATATCGATTCTAATTTTTATAAATATTGAAATTTCTATTTAAGAGATAACTATCTATCATCATTCCTAAATACCTATTTACCAACAGTTTTAGCTACGTTATTATTCACAAAACTTCCCATAAACATCATAATTTTTTATTCTTTCCATAACGTTATCCATTTCTTTTTGTAGTGCAGGCCGATTTTTATATTTCTTTTTCAAACCCTCACAAAGAGATATTGCTACTTCCTCATCTCCAAAGTTATTATACCGTAAAATATAATCGCCAATATTTTGATAGTCTTTTCTATTTTTAGCTTTAACTATTAAATCTTTAACTATGCTTTCAAACATCATGTTAGCTTCTTTGGGATATAGTGGGTAAATATATTTTCCATAATTCATAAATAAATTCAGATTTTTTTTAATTAATTGTAGCAAAATGGTAGCTTCGTTTTCATCTGCTAATATCTGTGCAAGTTGCCAATTATCAAGTGTTTTAGAAATGTTTTTCAGAATATCAGGGTATTCAGCTTTCCAAAATCCATTATCAACTAAAAGCTTTTTTAATTTTTTATAATCGGAATCATTGCCTTTATATAATGCCTGTTTTAAATACTCAATTCTTTTTTGAACTTGATTTGTCTCCTCATAGATAGTATCTAGTCGAGTATACCAAGGTTGTAAATATTGAATATTTTTATCATTATCTGTAATTAATTTTTTTAGTACTAATTTTTCTGCAACTTCATAGTCTTTTCTTGAAACAGCTAACTCAACTTTAAACATTCTAACATCATCAATATCTAAATTATTATTAATAATTTCTTCTGCTTCTTTAATTTTATTTACTTGGAAGAACAATTTAATTTTAAATAATAAATATTTACTTTTCCTATCTTGTTGTGTATATTCATCAAATCTTGTACTAATTTTATCGGCAATTTTCAATACTTTATCCGTATTTTTTGTATTTAGCAAAGGAAGAATGAGACTGAGTAAATCAAAATCACTCACCGCCCATTCATTCCAAAAATTTTTTTTAGCATATCGAATAACATTCGTAACAATTAATTTTTTCTTTTCATCTGCCCCATCTTTAACAGACAGTTTTTCTACATAAATCCGTATTTTAGAAAGTATACTCTCTTGCTCAATCATAAACCCTAATTCTGTATACTCACTGACCTTTACTAATTGTTCTAATAAATCTAATAATATTAACATAGGTGCTTTTAAATAATTTTGACTAAATCTCACGTCACAAATAGAGAGCAGATTATCGACTACTTCACTAATATTGTCGTATCCTCTCCACGAAACATACCCTTGTTTCCTATTTTCATAAATAATTTCTCGAATTCGTTCCTTTGCATCTTCTATTTCTTCTTCTTCATCCAAAAATCCCAAATCAGCTAATATATCATTCTTTATTTCGTATTTATTCTCAGTATATTTTGTTAGTAATCGAATTAATACTTCTTTTGACTGTGAAGTTAATAATTCTTTATATTGCTCTGAATTCAAATTAGTACCTCTTTCTAATATATATTTTGAAAATTAAATTAATTTTTTAAAGGAAATTACCACACTATCTAATGATTGTTGAATAGTGGTATAAGAAAAATTCATAATTCTTCAAATGAATTAGTATTCAACTACACCATATAATCAAAGATATGAGATACCAATACTTACAACTAATTTTACTTGATTACTATTAAAAATAAAAGATATGATTATATTATAAGATAATATCTCCATTGATGAGGAGAAAAAAAGGCCTAATCACTAAGGATTAGGACCTTCATAAAGTTATCCATCAACAACAGTTTAAATAGAGCAACAAACGGTATCAGGATTTTTATTTTAATATTCAGAATCTATCTTTTTAAGTAATTGATCAATTTTATCACCATATTGAACTGACTCATCTCTTACAAAAACCAATTCTGGTGTTTTATAAATTGATAATCTTGATCCAAGTTCACCACGAATTAATCCAGAAGCTTTTTCCAAACCACGTTGTGTTTTTTGTGCATCTGATGCCATATTTGACAATATACTATAGTAAATTGTCGCCTGTTGTAAATCACCAGTTACATTAACTCCCGTAATTGTGACACCTTCAACTCGAGGATCTCTCACTCGTTTTAAAAGAATATCATTAACTTCTTTTTGAATTTCTTGTGATAAACGACCTACACGGTAATGTTGTGTCATTTTATATCCTCCTATAGTTGTTATGAATTATTTAACTGGAACTTCTTCCATAACGTAGGCTTCAATTTGGTCGCCTTCTCTAATGTCATTGTATTTTTCAATCATGACACCACATTCGAAACCTTGTTTAACAATTTTAGCGTCATCTTTAAAGCGTTTCAAGCTTGCTAATTTACCTTCATAAATAACAATACCATCACGAATTAAACGAACGCCGCTATCTCTTTCGATGTAACCTTCAGTGACGTAAGCACCACCAATTGTTCCAACTTTTGTAACTTTATATGTTTCACGAATTTCAACTTGTCCAGTTATTTTTTCTTCAAAGACTGGTTCAAGCATTCCCTTCATAGCCGTTTCAATTTCTTCAATTGCGTTATAAATAACACGATGTAAGCGAATATCAACTTCGTCAGATTGTGCTTGAAGTTTAGCTTGAGGTGTTGGACGAACATTAAATCCTATAATGATAGCATTACTTGCTTCTGCCAAAGTAACATCACTTTCAGTAATTGCACCAGCTGCTTGATGAATGATATTAACTCGAACACCTTCAACATCAATCTTCTTCAAACTTCCTGCAAGAGCTTCAACTGAACCTTGAACATCTGCTTTAATAATAACAGCAACTTCTTTTAATTCGCCTTCTTTAAGTGAATCAAACAAGTTATCAAGTGTTACATGCGTAACATTTCCACGTTCTTTTGTTAAAGCACGTTTAGCACGTTCTTCACCAGCTGCACGAGCAGTTTTTTCATCATCAAAGACAACGAAACGATCGCCAGCACCTGGAACATCATTCAAACCAGTAATTTCTACTGGTGTAGCAGGTTTAGCTTTATTAACTTGACGGCCTTTATCATTTGTCATAGTACGGACACGTCCGAAACTATTACCAACAACAATTGGATCACCAACTTTTAACGTACCTTGTTGAACAAGTAATGAAGCAACTGTTCCACGGCCTTTATCAAGACGAGCTTCAATAACAGATCCAATACCCTTTTGTTTTGGATTTGCTTGTAATTCAAGAACTTCGGCTTCAAGTAAAATCATTTCTAATAATTCATCAAGGTTTGTGCCTGTTTTCGCTGAAATTTCAACGAAAATAGTATCACCACCCCAACTTTCAGGAATTAATTCATATTCAGCCAATTGTTCTGTAACATGAGCAGGATTAGCACCGGGCTTATCCATTTTATTAACAGCAACAATAATAGGTACATTGGCTGCTTTAGAATGATTAATTGCTTCAATTGTTTGAGGCATAACCCCATCATCAGCAGCAACAACTAAAACAGTGATATCAGTAATATCGGCACCACGAGCACGCATATTTGTAAATGCAGCATGTCCAGGTGTATCTAAGAATGTAATTGTTTTATTATCATGTTTTACTTGGTAAGCACCAATATGTTGTGTAATACCACCAGCTTCACCATCAGTAACATGTGTATGACGTAATTTATCAAGTAAGGTTGTCTTACCATGATCAACATGTCCCATGATTGTAACAACTGGTGGTCTTGAAACAAGATTATCTTCATTTTTAATTTCTGCATCAAACATTTTATCAATATCAGCAACATCTACATCGATTTTAGCTTCTGATTTAATACCATATTCTGCTGCTAAAATTTCAATTGTATCTGTATCGAGTGTTTGATTTTGGTTAACCATTACGCCTAACATAAATAATTTTTTAATAATTTCTGCTGGTTCACGATGAATCTTTTTAGCAATTTCAGCAACATTAGTTGCAGCATTGTAATATAAGATTTCTGGTAATGGTTTATCTTTTCTGGGTGATACAGGTGGTTTTGGTGTCGTTGAACGACGGTTTTTCTTATTTCTGTTACGTTTGTTATAAGGATTATTCCCATAACGGTTATTATTATTAAATCTCGAACGTCCTTGCTGATTAGCATTACCATTATTAGCAGTTCTAGCACTTGATTGTGTACTATTTTGAGGACGATTTGCTGGCTTTTCATTTGTTGTCTTTGGTGCAGCGTTAGTTGTTCTTGCTACTGGTTTTGAAGCTACCTGCGATGATTTTTGAGCAACAGGTTTACTATTCGTTGTTTTAGCAGGTTGTGCTGGTTTCTTTGCAACAGGTTTTGCTACTGGTTTTTTCGGTGTTGCATTAGATACAGTTTTTTCAACCATTTTCTTTGCAGCAACTACTTTAGCAGCGCCCTTTTTAAATTTATCGCGAATCTGACGTTCTTCATTATCACCAATAGTTGACATATGATTTTTAACATCAAAACCTTTTGTCGTTGCAAAATCAATAATATCTTTAGTATTTAATTCTAGCTCTTTAGCTAATTCATAAATTCTTTTTTTTCCCATATTTGCATGCTCCTTCTATATATCCATTAAGTCACACATCCTTCTGCTAAAACCTTTATCGGTAATAGCATACACTGTGCGCTGTTGTCCAACGGCCTCACTTAAACTGGCTTTTGAAAATCCAACATATAATTTAACATTATAGCTGTTGCACTTATCTGTTACTTTTTTTAAAGTCGCTTGTCCACAATCTTCAGAAAGAATAACCAATTTAGCTTTATTCTTCCTGACAGCATTCAATACTAGTCCTTCACCAGTCACCAACATACCTGCGCGTCTGGTCAAGCCTAGCATTTGTAAGAATTTTTGACTATTTTTCATCTTTAAATAATTCTCGTCTAGCTACCTGATGGTCAACATATTCGACAAGTTCTTCATAAAATGATTCGTCAATCTTAATACCGAATGCTTTATTGAATGTTCTTTCTTTTTGAGCCTGCTTCGCCACATCTACATCAAGAAAAATATATGCGCCACGCCCTGGTTTCTTACCTGTTGGATCTAAAGATACTTCATTTTCTTTATTCTTAACAACACGAACAAGTTCTTTTTTAGGTTTCATTTCACCCGTAACGATATCTTTACGCATTGGAATTTTACGATTAATCACTTTAATTTGCCTCCAAATCAATTACCGATCAGTTTTAATCGGCTTATTTGTTTGTTTCAGAAACTTCTTTTTCTTCACTACTGTTAACCATATCAGATTCAGATTTAATATCAATTTTAAACGTTGTTAATTTTGCAGCTAATCGTGCATTTTGACCTTTTTTACCAATTGCTAATGACAATTGGTGATCTGGCACAACTACAGTACAAGCATGATCATTTTCTGGATTAAAGACAACATTGACAACTTCTGCAGGATTCAAAGCATTAGCAATGTATTTTGCAGGATCTTCATTCCATTCAACAATATCCATATTTTCGCCTTTTAATTCATTAACAATAGTTTGTACACGTTGTCCTTTAGGACCAACACAAGTACCAACAGCATCGATATCTGGATTATTCGAACGAACAGCTACCTTAGCACGGTCACCTGCTTCACGAGCAATTGATACAATTTCAACTGTTCCGTCATATATTTCAGGAACTTCTTGTTCAAATAATCGTTTTAGCAAGTCAGGATGTGAACGACTAACAAAAACTTGAGGGCCTTTAGCAGCATTCTCAACTTTTGTGATATAAACTTTAATTCGATCATGTGGATTAAAACTTTCACCAGGAATTTGATCAATCTTAGCTAAAACAGCTTCCACTTTACCTAAATTAACATAAATATAACGATTATCATGACGTTCTACTTCACCGCTAACGATTTCATTTTCATATTGAATATATTGATCATAAACAATACTACGTTCAGCTTCACGAACACGTTGCATGATAACTTGTTTAGCAGTTTGTGCAGCAATTCGTCCAAAATCCTTAGGTGTAACTTCAAATCGAATTGAATCGCCAACTTCATATGCTTTATTAATCTCTAAAGCATCTTGCAAACTAACTTCAAGACGTGAATCAAAGACTTCTTCGACTACTTCTTTAACCGCATAAACTGTAATATTACCTTTTTTTGAATCAAACTCTACTTCAACATTTTGTGCTTGATTGTAATGACGCTTGTATGCAGAAACTAATGCTGCTTCAATGGCATCAATAATAACTTCTTTTTTAATACCTTTTTCTTCTTCTAACACTGTAAGTGCACTTAATAGTTCTTTACTCATCTTTAATTTACTCCTTTATAAAAAGCTACTTAAAATTTGATAGCTAAGCGCGCCTTAGCTATTTTTTGACGAGGAATAACGATCGTTCTCTTACGCGTTTTGTCCATATAAACAACTGTTAATTCATCAGCTGTTAATTCCGTTAAGGTACCTTGAAAAATTTTAGCGTTATTAATAGGTTCATATAGTGAAATATTAACGTATTCATTCAAAGCTCTTTCATAATCTTTTTCCTTTTTCAAAGGTCTTTCAGCACCAGGTGATGAAACCTCTAAAAAATAAGCTTGTGGAATTGGATCAGGATTAATCTCATCTAATTTTTCACTTAAAATATCACTAACAGCAACACACTCTTCAATTTTAATGCCTTCAGGTTTATCAATGTAAACTCTTAAAAACCAACTTGGGCCTTCTTTAACAAATTCAATGTCCACCAATTCAATATTCTGTTCATCAACAATTGGTTGAACTAGCTCTGTGACAGTCTCTATAACAGTACTCACACGTTACCCTCCTTACATTTTCCCAATAAAAAGAGTGAGCATCGCTGCTCACTCAAACAAGATATCAAAATACTTTCTTTAATATAGCATAATTTTCTGAAAACATCAACAAACTGCTATGTTCTCACTTTTTAGAAAAAGACATCATCAAAAATAGATAGTTGATTTTCATCTGGTAATGCTTTTAAAACATTATTTTCAGTCATATACTCAATTAATGACTTAGAAACTTTACCACGTTTAGCTAAATCTTCTTTAGATAAAAATGGGCGTTCCTCACGAGCAGCAATAATTTGCTTAGCAACGTTATTACCAAGACCTGGTACAGCTCTAAATGGTGCAATTAACTTATCACCATCAATTATCCAATTTGAATCATCTGATTTATCCAAATCAATCATCCCAAATTGGAAGCCACGTTCAAGCATTTCATTGCTTAATTCAAGGACCGTCAACAAATTTTTCTCTTTTGTTGATGCATCCATCCCTTTATCATTAATATCTTTCATTGCTTTTTTCACTGCTTCTTTACCATGCGACATTGCGACTAAATCAAAATCATCTGCTCTAACACTGAAATAAGCACAGTAATATAACATTGGAAAATAAACTTTATAGTATGCAATTCGTAAGGCCATCAAAATATACGCAGCAGCATGTGCCTTAGGGAACATATACTTGATTTTTAAACATGCTCCGATATACCAATCTGGAATTTTTGCTGCTTTCATCTCAGTTTGATAATCATCTGAGATACCTTTTCCTTTTCGAACACCTTCCATAATATTAAAAGCGCTACCAGCTTCCATACCCATATGAATAAGCCCCATCATGATATCATCACGACAGCCAATAACTTCCGGCATCGTGATTGTTCCATTAGAAATAAGTTCTTCAGCGTTTCCCAACCACACATCTGTACCATGTGATAGACCAGAAATTTTTAATAGTTCAGCAAATGTTTTAGGTTTTGTTTCTTCTAGCATCCCTCGAACAAATCTCGTTCCGAATTCCGGAATACCTAATGTACCTGTTTTTGAGAAAATTTCGTCGCTAGTAACACCAAGTACTTCAGGCCCTTGGAATATTTGCATAACGCCCTTATCATCCGTAGGGATTGTTTTTGGGTCAACTCCTGATAAATCTTGTAACATTCTAATCATGGTTGGATCATCATGACCCAAAATATCTAATTTCAAGATATTATCGTGGATAGAATGGAAATCAAAATGGGTTGTTTTCCATTCGGAAGTTGAGTCATCTGCTGGATACTGGATAGGTGAAAAATCATAAACATCCATATAGTTAGGGACAACTAAGATACCACCAGGATGTTGACCGGTCGTCCGTTTAACGCCAGTTGACCCCTTAGCAAGTCGATCTATCTCCGCATTTCTAAACGTTGCTCCAGTATCACGTTCATAACCCTTAACATAACCATAAGCCGTTTTATCTGCAACAGTACCAATTGTTCCTGCACGGAAAACATAATCTTCCCCAAATAAAACTTTCGTATAATTATGCGCAATTGCTTGATAATCACCCGAAAAATTCAAATCAATATCAGGAACTTTATCACCATAAAATCCAAGAAAAGTTTCAAATGGAATATCATGTCCATCTTTATCTAATGGTGTACCACATTTGGGACAGTCTTGGTCTGGTAAATCAAATCCAGACCCATATTCACCTTTTTCATAAAAATGTGTATATTTACATTTAGGGCATCGATAATGAGGTGGTAATGGATTAATTTCTGTTATTCCAGTCATTGTTGCAACAAGACTTGACCCAACAGATCCACGGGACCCTACTAAATAACCATCTTTGTTAGATTTATGAACTAATTTTTGTGAAATTAAATAAATAACTGAAAATTCATTATCAATGATACTTGTCAATTCTTTATCAAGACGTTTAACCACAGTTTCAGGTAACTCTTCTCCATAAAGTTCATGAGCGCGATTATAGGTTAATTGTTTAATTTCTTCTTCAGAGCCATCAATTTTCGGTGCATATAATCGATCTTTAACTGGAGAAATGTCATCATCAATCATATTAGCGATTAAATTCGTATTTGTAACAACGATTTCTTTAGCAACATCCGCACCTAAAAATTGGAATCCTTCCAACATTTCATTCGTTGTTCTAAAATGTGCATCAGGTAAAATAGAACGATTTAACGGATTAGCACCACCCATTGAATTAACAAGAATTTTACGATAAATACTATCTTCAGGGTTCATATAATGAACATCTCCAGTCGCAACAACCGGCTTATCCATTTCGTGTCCTAAATCAACCATATTTTGTAAAATTTCCTCTAAATTTTGATTATCCTTAATTAATTCTTGATGGATTAGAGGTTCATATAATGCTTTAGGCTGAATTTCTAAGTAATCATAAAACTTAGCCTTTTCTTTAGCCTCTTCCATCCCTTTTTGCATCATTGCTGTAAATACTTCACCTGAGTCACACGCTGAACCAACGATAATACCTTCACGATATTTATTTAACTCACTTCGAGGGATGCGGGGCATCCGATAAAAATAATCTATCATCGAAGTTGAAACTAATTTAAACATATTTTTAAGTCCGGCTTGAGTTGTCGCAAGTAACGTAACATGGAATGGACGTGCTTGTTTGTAAGCATCATGCTCACCCATATGATCATTCAATTGAACATGTGACGTTATTTCAAATCGTTCCTTAGCATCTTTAATAAAGATATTACACAAAAGACCAGTTGTCTCAGCATCATAAATAGCGCGATGATGATGTTCCAAGTTAACATTGAATTTTTTGGAAAGTGTATTTAATCTAAACCCTTTTAATTCGGGATGTAAAAATCTTGCTAACGTTAACGTATCAATGATTGGATTTTGCATAGGTTCCATGCCATGACGTTCATATCCAGTATTCATAAAGCCAATATCAAAACTAGCATTATGGGCAACTAGAATACTACCTTCTGAAAATTCTCTAAATAATTTAAAAACTTCTTCTTCAGATTTTGATCCATGAACCATTTCATCCGTAATTGAGGTTAAATTAGTTGTTGTTTCAGATAAATGATGTCCTGGATCAATAAATTCATCAAATTCTTCAATGACATTTCCCTTTGTCATTTTAACAGCAGCTAATTCAATAACTTTATCAAATCGAGCAGATAAACCCGTTGTTTCCGTATCAAAAGTAACATAAGTGGCTTCTTCTAGATTTACATCCTTATCATTAAAAGCAATTGGAATACCATCATCAACAACGTTAGCCTCAACACCGTACAAAATTTTAATATTATTTTTCTTTCCAGCAGAATGAGCCTCAGGAAAACTTTGTAAGGTAGAATGATCCGTAATCGCAATTGCTTTTTGTCCCCATTTACTGGCTTGCTGTACATAATCCGTAATTGAATTTGTGGCATCCATTTGACTCATATTTGAGTGTAAATGTAATTCAACACGTCGTTCATCATCTGGAGCTGTTTCTTGACGGCTTGGGTGGTCGACTTGATTAATATCGTAAGCATTCACCACTAGATCTCGCATAAAATTATCTTCTTGTACTGCACCACGAACTCTGACCCATTCTTTTTCTTGAATAGCAGCAAACATCGCTTCGTCTTCTTCATTACGAGAGAATTTTTTTACGGTCATGGATGAACTATAATCCGTCATTTTAATGATCATTAATTGTCTTTCAGACTTAAGCGTCCGGATTTCCTTAGAGAAAATATATCCCTCAATAATAACCGAGCGTTCCTCTTCAATGATTTCAACCATCCGTTTTGCAGGCTCTTTTGTACTAATCTTTTTACCCATTTGAACAGGTCCATTAATTACAGTTTGAGAATCAGTCTTTTTCTTTTCATTTTGTTTCTGAATAGTTTCTGTTGCCTTCTGCATCATTATGGCATCTTGAGATTCTTTTCGCTGTCTAATTTCTTCTATTTTTTCTTGTGATTTTGATTCATCTAATAATGTATTAATATTTATCTGTGGAAATCCGACCATTTGATACGCAGTTTCAATTGGTCCTAATGCTTGACCTGTTAAGAACGTTTTTACAATTTCATTTTCAGCCATTAACATCACTCGTCTATCATCAAGATAAGGGACGTTCCCATGAAAAAGTTCTTGTACTAGCGAAGAATTAGCTTCACTATTTTTAACTGCCCATGTCCAATAATCGCCTAAAAGTTGGTTTGTTAATTCTGGTTGCTCAACTTGAACAGTTATTTTTGTTTTTGCAATATCTTTAAATGTAATTGCAATTTTATTTTCTAAGTCACTAAATAATGAAAATGGCAAAATTTTAGGGGCAACTAGCTTGAATTCCCATAGTTTTGACTTTTCATGAACAGTTACGGTTGAAATTTCAATTAAATCCAATATTTCACTATCTTGTTGGTCACTTGATTGAAAATTAATTTGTTCTAATAGTTTATTGAATAATTCTTTATTATTAAGCGACAAATGATTGACTCCTTTTCTAAAAATGAAAAAGAGACTGAGTCAAAATTTTCTTTTGAACTCAATCTTCTTTAACTAGTTTTGATTTTCTTCTTTTAATAAAATTGAGATAGAGCTCTCTAATTCGTCTTTCGTTACTTCAATCGTTTCACCATTTCTACGTAACTTCACTTCAACGATACCATCAGCAGCTTTCTTACCAACTGTAATTCGAACAGGTAATCCAATTAAATCTGAATCAGCAAATTTAACACCTGCACGTTCTTTACGATCATCAAGCAATACTTTGTAACCATTTTCAGTCATTTTTTTGTCAATTTCATTAGCTAGAGCCATTTGTTCATCATTTTTAGCATTAATTGGAATTACATGAACATCGTATGGTGCAATACTTCTAGGCCATACTAAACCATTTTCATCAGCTTGTTGCTCTGCAATGGCTGCAAGTAAACGACTAACGCCGATTCCATAACAACCTAATATCACAGGTTTTTCGCGGCCATTATCATCTAAGATATTAGCGCCCAATGCCTCAGAATATCGTGTTCCAATTTTGAAGATATGACCAATTTCAATCCCCTTAGTAAATTTCAATTCGCCTTCCCCTTCAGGTGAAGTTTCACCTTCTTGAGCCAAACGTAAATCTACAAATTTATCTACTCGGTAATCACGATCAATATTTGCGTTAAATAAATGAGAACCAGTCGTATTTGCACCAACGACCGCATTTATCATTCCCTTAATTCCTTCGTCGGCAACAATTGTTACGTCTTCTGTAACACCAACAGGTCCAAGTGAACCAAACTCTGCACCCAACACTTCAGTAACATCTGAATCAGTTGCCATACGTAAAAAATCAGCGCCTAATGTGTTTTTTAATTTAATTTCATTCAAAATATCATTTCCGCGCATTAAAACCATCACTGGTTTTTCATCAGCCATAAATAATAATGATTTTATTAAATTTTCACTTGCTGTATCAATAAATTTAGCCAACTCATCAATTGTTTTAATATTTGGTGTTTCAATTTTTTCAATATCTTTAATCGCTTCATGTGAATTCTTATATGTTTTCAAACTTTTTGCCATTTCTAAATTAGCTGCATAATCGCTCTTATCAGAATAAACGATTGTATCTTCACCAATATCAGAAATTGCCATAAATTCTTTTGAATCATTACCGCCCATTGCACCTGCATCACCAATAATACTTCTAAAATTAAGACCACAGCGTTCAAAAATATTTTGATATGCACGATTCATTTTTTGATAAGTATCATTTAAACTTTCTTCATCCGCATGGAATGAATAAGCATCTTTCATTAAAAATTCACGGCCTCTTAATATACCAAAACGAGGTCTATTTTCATCACGATATTTTTGTTGTATTTGGAACATTGTCAGTGGTAATTTTTTATATGATTTGATTTCATCACGAATTAAAGAAGTAAATGTTTCTTCATGAGTTGGTCCTAAAATAAATTTTCTATCATGTCGATCTTTTAATTTAAAAAGTGTATCACCATAGGTTTCATAACGACCTGTTTCTTCCCATAATTCAGCAGGAATAACGGCAGGTACAAGCATTTCAACCGCTCCAATTGCTTCCATTTCTTCGCGAATAATTGTTTCAATTTTTCTAATAACGGAGAAAGCTAATGGTAAATAACTGTACATTCCGGCTGAAACTTGTCGAATATATCCAGCTCGTAACATCATTTGATGACTGATAACCTCAGCATCGCTTGGAACTTCCTTCATTGTTGGTATTAATAATTGTGATTGTTTCATACTATTTTATTCTCCTTTTTCATTTAAAAGAAATAACGCTGAATATCATTCCATGTGACTAATATCATCAATATCATTAAAAATGCAAATCCAACTAATGTAATAACACCTTCTTTTTCAGGTGAAATTGGTTTGCCACGAATTCCTTCGATAATATTTAGTACTAATTTTCCACCATCTAAAGCTGGAATTGGTAATAAATTCACAATTCCTAAGTTAATTGATAAGAATGCAAGCAATGACACAACACTCGCCAACCCATAACTTGCTGCATTTGAAGTCACTGCATAAATTGCAACCGGACCACCAAAATCATTTAAGCTGACACCTTTAGTAAACATCCCTACTAATACAGCCACAATACTAGCCACGACACTCCATGATTGCGTAAACCCATAAGTAATTTTATTGATAAATGAGTGATCCATTTTAACTGTAATACCAATTTTACCGATCTTTGTTGAGTCTGTTTTACTTGATTCAGGTGTAATAACGATTGATTCTGTTTTACCGTTCCTTATTACTTTTAAGTCAGTTTTTTTATCAGGACGACTGCTAATCGCTGTCGTTAATTCAGTCCAGTTTGTTGTCTTTTTATCAGATACAGCTACAATTTTATCATTTGCTTTTAACCCCGCCCTTTGAGCCGCAGAATTCTCTTGAATTGTACCAATTTGATTCAAATTGGTTGCAACGCCACCTTGCATAAAAGCAAGTAGTATAAATGCAACAATAGCTAATAAAAAGTTATTCATCGGTCCAGCAAAATTCGTTAAAATTCGATTCCAAAGCGTAGCTGATTGAAATTGAACATCTTCAGGAGCGATTTGAATTTCTGTGCCATCTTTTTCAATTATTAACGCATCATGATCAACATTATATTTTTTTACTATCTCTTCATTACCATTTTCATATCCTGTAATCCAGAGTTCTTTTTGCAAATCACTATCTAGGTATTCGATTGGGATACCATTATACAGCGTTGTTTTTTTACTCGTATTAATCTTTGTAACCTTATTATTACTATCCAGTATTAAACTCATAGGCATACCAGGTTTTAAATCTTCATCTTCATCATCAGCGATTCCCGCCATTCTAACATATCCACCAAGAGGTAATATTCTTAAAGTGTACGTTGTACTACCTCTATGGAATGAAAGTATTTTTGGCCCCATACCAATTGAAAATTCACGAACTAAAATTCCAGCACGTTTTGCAAAATAGTAATGACCAAATTCATGAATCACAACTAAAATTCCAAAAACGATAATAAATGTAATAATCGTTTTAATCATGTGAATCCTCCCCCTTTAATTTATTACATTAACCCAAATAAATGCATAATTGGCCATACAAATATTAAACTATCAAATCGATCTAAAATACCACCATGTCCAGGTAGAATACGTCCAGAATCTTTTACACCATAGAAACGTTTAAACGCGGACTCAACTAAATCACCGCATTGTCCAAATACCGAAAGGATTAACGTAATCAAAATCATTATAGGAAAAGAATGATTTTGTGGGAAGAAGTAAATAAAGATACTTCCTAACAGTGTAGCCATTAATGTTCCACCAATTGAACCTTCCCATGTTTTATTTGGACTAATATGTGGTGCTAATTTATTTTTACCAAACTTACGTCCAAACATGTAAGCACCTGTATCTGTTGTCCAGATAACAATTAAAATATATGCTAATGTCATTAATCCGTTAAAATCGTTGCCTCTTGCCGCAATAAAATAATGAAATCCCATCCCGACATATAAAGAACTTAAGACAAAAACACCAGCATCATCAAATGAAAAACGATTTTTTGAAGTAACCATATACATTAATAGAAGTGCAACAAGAAAATAAAATACATTTACAGAAGAAATGTGAGCTGGTAAAAATTTAAACCACTTATCTGGTGCAATCACAGTTATTGTCATTAAGATACCAAAAGTAGCCTCTGGTGATATCAATAATTTTTTCTTCATTACAAATACTTCCGAAATACCAATGCATCCTAAAATTAAAGCAAATATCTGCAATGGTAGTCCACCAATAATAACCAATGGTATGAAAATACAGAGAGCCACAATTGCCGTAATTACGCGCTGTCTCATAAAAATTCTCCTATTCTTTTATACCACCGAAACGGCGGTCTCTTTTTTGATAATTTAGTATTGCATCTTTTAATGCATCTTCAGAAAAATCAGGCCATAATGTATCAGTAAACACTAATTCACTATAAGCAATTTGCCATAATAAGAAATTAGATATTCTTTCTTCACCACTAGTTCTGATTAGTAATTCCGGATCATTATAAGGTGCTAAATTACTAGTCATTAAATACTGGTCAATTGTTTTATCTGTTATCTCTTCAACGCTTAGTTTACCATTAGAGGTATCAGTTGCAATATTTTTGATAGCCGTCACAATCTCTGCTCGCCCACCATAATTTAATGCAAAATTAAGAACCATCCCTGTATTATCTTTAGTATCTTCCACTGCATTTTGAACAGCTAATTTTGTTTCATTTGGAAGCTGATCAATGTAGCCCATAACATTAACTTTTACATTCTTTTCAATTAATTCTGGTACAAACTTATCAAAAAAAGTACCCGGTAAACTCATCAGGTAATTAACTTCTGTTTCGGGCCGTTTCCAATTTTCAGTAGAAAATGCGTAAAGTGTTAAAACTTTAATCCCTAAATCACTTGCAGCCATAGTTACTGTTTTTACAGTATCCATACCGGTTTTATGTCCCGCAATTCTAGGTAAATGCCTTTTTTTTGCCCAACGTCCATTACCATCCATTATAACAGCAACATGTTTAGGAATTCTTTCCATATCCAATTGGATTAATTCATTTGTTTTATTTTTTTTAAAATTAAAAGCCATATTGTACCTCCAAGAATAGTTACATGTTCTATTGTAGCAAAAAAACAGGCACAAAACGACGCCTGTCTTAAAATAAAGCTATTTATTTAAACTGCTAAAATTTCTTTTTCTTTATCTGCTTGAATATTATCAATATTTTTAATTGATGCATTCGTCACATCTTGAGCTTGTTTTTCTAAATCTCGTAAATCATCTTCGGTTAAATCACCATTTTTTTCTGATTTTTTCAAGGCATCAACTGCATCACGTCTGATATTACGAATAATAACTTTAGCATTTTCTGCTTCAGCTTTAACGTCTTTAGCTAATTCCTTACGACGTTCTTCTGTTAATTGAGGAATAACTAATCGAATTGCTGATCCATCATTCGAAGGGCTAATTCCTAAATCAGCAACTAATAAACCATGTTCAATATCCTTCAAAGCACTTTTATCAAATGGCGTAATTAAAAGTACGCGAGCTTCTGGTACTGAAATTTGTGCAACTTGATTAAGTGGCGTTGGTGCACCATAATAATCTACTGTCACATTATTCAATAAACTAGCATTAGCTCGACCAGCCCGAATATTACCAAGATTTTTTTGAAGTGAAACCTCTGCTTTTGACATTTTATCTTGAGCATCAACTAATATAGGTTCTGTTATTTTCATTTATTTTCCCCTAACGGTTGTTCCGATGGTTTCACCGAGAACAACTTTTTTTATATTTCCTGGTTCGTTCAAATTAAATACGACTAACGGAATATCATTATCCATCGATAATGTACTTGCAGTTGTATCCATAACTTGTAAGTTTTTATTAATTATATCTAAATGTGTTAATTCTTCATATTTTGTTGCTGAGTCATCCTTTTGAGGATCAGCAGAATAGACACCATCTACGCCATTTTTTGCCATCAATATAACATCAGCATTAATTTCTGCAGCTCTTAACGCTGAAGTTGTATCTGTTGAGAAATATGGTGAACCCGTACCCGCAGCAAAAATAACAACGCGACCTTTTTCAAGATGACGAACAGCTTTACGGCGAATATAGGGTTCTGCAATTTGGCGCATTTCAATAGCTGTTTGAACTCGAGTTGGGACACCTACAGACTCAAGATTATCTTGCAATGCTAGTGCATTCATAACTGTTCCTAGCATCCCTATATAATCTGCCTGCGCACGTTCCATACCCATTGCGGCTCCAGCTTCACCACGCCACATATTACCACCACCAACAACGATAGCGACTTCAACACCCATTTCTTGAATTTCTTTTAATTCTTCAGCAACTTTTCTAATTACAGGTGGATTAATACCAAATCCTTGTTCTCCGGCTAATGCTTCACCGCTTAACTTCAACATAACGCGTCGATACTTAACATCTGACATCCAATGTTCCTCCTACAATCTATTTACAATTATTTTACCATATTTTAGGTATAATTAATAATTCAATTTATATCAAAATAAATTTATTAAAAAAAGTTTGTGCTTAAAGCACAAACTTTTGGATTGTAGAAAATTATTTAATTTGGCCCATAACTTCGTCTACAAAATTATTTTCTTTCTTTTCAAGACCTTCTCCAACTTCATAACGGATAAATAATTTAACTTTTCCACCCTTAGAAGCAACATACTTAGCAACTGTCATGTCAGGATCTTTAACAAAATCTTGATCATCTAAGCTAATATCAGCTAGATATTTATTTAAACGACCCTCAACCATTTTTTCAATGATATTTGCTGGTTTGCCTTCATTAGCAGCTTCTTTAGAAAGTACTTCTTTTTCATGTGCCAATTCATCAGCAGGTACTTGTTCACGAGATACATACTTAGGATTAATTGCAGCAACATGCATAGCAACATCTTTAGCAGTTGATTCATCAGCATCTGTAACGACAACAAGTGTTGAAATTGAGCCACCCATATGTGAGTATGATCCAAAACTTTCATTATCAGTTTTTTCTACTAATTCAAAACGACGTAATGAAATTTTTTCACCAATTACTTGTGTTGCTTCAATTAAATCATCATTAATTGTGCCACGGTCTGTTTTAATTGTAAGTGCTTCTTCAACATCTTTAGGATGTGCTTCAGCAATTTTAGTAGCAATCAATTTAACAAGTGTTTTGAATTGTTCGTTTTGAGCAACGAAATCAGTTTCTGCGTTAACTTCAACAATAGCTGCAAAGTTACCAGAGAATTGAACATCAGATAGACCTTCAGCAGCAACACGGTCACTTTTTTTAGCAGCCTTTGCCATACCTTTTTCGCGGAGGAAATCGATTGCTTTTTGCATATCACCGTCAACTTCAACGAGTGCTTTTTTTGCGTCCATCATACCGACACCAGTTGTATCACGTAATTCTTTAACTTGAGAAGCAGAAATTTTTGCCATTTGAATGGCCTCCTTGTTTAAATAATTTAATTGATTTTATATCTAAAAAAACTGCCTCAAAAGAAAGGGCCATTACAGTACCTAATTTTGAGACAGCCTAATTTATTTACTATTCAGCAGTTTTTTTATCATTTCCGCCTTCAACAGCTTCAACGATATCTTCGATTGAATCTACTTTTTCGTCAGCCTTTTTGAAAGAAGCTTCATTCACTTCTTCTTTACCTTGATTAGTTTCAATAATAGCATCAGCCATTTTTGCAGTAATCAAACGTACAGCACGAATTGCATCATCATTTGAAGGGATTTTTACATCAATTTCATCTGGATCACTATTTGTATCAACCATAGCGATGATAGGAATATTCAATTTTTGAGCTTCCTTAACAGCGATACGTTCTTTACGAGGATCAACAATGAATAATACATCAGGGATGCGAGGCATATCTTCAATACCACCCAAGAATTTTTCAAGACGATCTCTACGTTTAATTAATAAAGAAACTTCTTTTTTAGGAAGAAGATCAAATGTGCCATCTTCTGACATTTTTTTGATTTCTTTAAGACGTTTGATACGTTTTTGAATTGTGTTCCAGTTAGTTAAAGTTCCACCTAACCAACGATGGTTAACAAAGTATTGTCCAGCACGAGTTGCTTCTTCTTCAATAGCATCTTGTGCTTGTTTCTTTGTACCAACAAAAAGAACAACACCATCATCTTCAGCAGCTTTTTTCATTGATGCATAAGCAGCATCAACTAATTTAACTGTTTTTTGTAAATCAATGATATAAATACCATTTCTTTCAGTAAAGATGTATGGTTTCATCTTTGGGTTCCAGCGACGTGTTTGATGTCCAAAATGAACACCGGCTTCGAGCAATTGTTTCATACTAATAACAGCCATAATGTAGTGCCTCCGAGTAAAAGTTTTATTTTCCTCCCAAGTGTTCAACTGTGCTAAGACTCTCCCGAGCACCCTCAGTCACATCCCACAAGGTGTGAATTGATGTTTTAACATCGTCTTTAAGTATACAAAATCTAAAATTAGAACACAAGTCTTATTTTTAATTATTTAACTTCTGTTTCCACAACGCCTGTTGTTAAAAATTGATAAGCACTATTCAAAGCAATTTCAACCATATTTTTAACTGCAGTTTCAGTATAGAATGCAATATGAGGTGTTAAAATAACATTTACCATATCTAAAAGTTCATTAAATAATGGATCTTCAATAGATGAGTCCGTTAAATCATGATTAAATATTGGATTTTCGAATTCATACGTATCTAAAGCTGCTCCACCAACTTGTCCTGATTTTAATGCGTCAATTAAATCTTCAGTATTAATTAACGTTCCACGGGCTGTATTTACAATCAGAACTCCGTGTTTCATTTTTTCAAATGAATCTCGATTAAGCATGTGTTCATTCTCTTTTGTAGCTGGCGTATGTAATGTAATAACGTCTGCTTGTTCGAACAACTCATCTAATGTATCAACATAAATACCACTCTTTTTTAATTCAGCATTTGGATAGACATCGTATGCAATAACTTTTGCACCGAATCCTTTGTAAATGTCCATTGCAACCCGGCCAATACGTCCAGTTCCAATAACACCCACGGTTAAGCTTCTCAACTCGCGTGAAATATTTGGAGCCCAACGATAGTCTTGATTTTTAATTTTTAAATTAAATTCTGGTGTTCTTCTTAAGAGTTGCATCAATTGTGTCACAGAAAATTCAGCAATCGCGTTAGGTGAATACGCTGGGACATTTGTCACCGTCACACCGTATTTTTTAGCTGCAACTAAATCAATATTATCAACCCCGACATTTCTAACAGAAAGAATCTTAATATTCATCTCTTTCATTTTAGAAAATAATGTTTCGTTATAAGGGATTGTTTGCAATGCAATAATACCATCAAATCCATCCGCTTGCTGTATCGTTTCATTCGTTAATAAATCTTGAGTAATTTCAACATCAACTTGATTGTCATCAGACCATTGATTACCAAATCCAACTTCATCTTTTCTCATACCGAACGCAATTAGTTTCATAATACAAAATCCTCCATTTTCTGACTAATTTTATTTAAATTTAACTTCTTTATCAGAATGTCCTGTTTCTATTAAGTCTTTACTTGCATTCAAAGCATCTATAACCATATTCCTGACAGCAGGCTCTGTATAGAACGCTGTGTGTGGGGTAATTAACACATTCTCACGTTGCAATAAGTTTTTAAAAGTACCATTTACTTGTGATTCTGTTAATTCTTTATTGAAATAATCAGTCTCATTTTCAAGTGTATCTAATGCGGCACCGGCTACTTTCCCTGAATCTAGCGCTCTTATCAGTGCATCGGTGTCAATCAATGTTCCTCTGGCCATATTCAAAATATGCACACCATTTTGCATTTTACTAAATGCTTCGTCATCTAATAAATGATAATTATCTTCAGTAGCAGGGCTATGAATTGTGATAACTGTTGATTTTGCATATAGCTCATCTAATGTATCAACATAGATTCCTTCTTCTTTCAAAGCAGGATTTTGATAAATATCATATCCAATAATTTTTGCACCAAATGCTTTAAAAATTTTAATGGCTGTTTGCCCAATTCTTCCTGTACCAATCACACCAACTGTTTGTGTGCGGATTTCTTTAGAGATATCGGGTTCCCAAGTGAAATCGTTATTCTTCATTTTACGATTAAATTGTGGTGTTTTTCTAAATAACTCCAACAATTTAGCTACAGATAGCTCCGCAACAGCACTTGGAGAATAAGATGGCACATTCGTCACAATCAATCCATACTTATTAACTGCATCCCCATCAACGTTATCCACACCAGTATTACGAATCGATAAATAATTAATATTTAAATCATGAATTTTTTTAATTAATTCAGGTGTATAGTCCTTTTGTTGGTAGGCAACGATAGCGTCATAATTTTCTGCTAATTGAACTGTTTTTTCGTCTAATAATTCATTAACAGTTTTTATTTTAATTTGATTATCTTTTTCCCATTCTTGGACATACAATAATTCATCTTCTCGGATACCATACGCAATGATTTTCATAATGTTATACCTCTTTATTTTAAAATTTATACTTTCATTATATCATTTGAAATCTTTTTATACATTATTTCAGATTTCAACTGATTGCTTTTTTAAATAAGCAATTTTTTTATCTCTTGATTGGTGTTTGAAAGCATATTCTTTCTTTAATGCTTCAGATTTCGTTTCAAATGATTCCTGCAAAATCATTTTCAAAGGCCGTCTACTAGCTAATTTTGTGTACTTTGCACCTTTCCCTGCATTATGCGTTGCAAGTCTTTTTTCGGGATCCGTTGTAAATCCGCCGTATAGTGTATTATCAGCGCACAGTAATACATAGAAATAATATTTTTTTTCATCTTCCATAAACAATCTCCTGAACCATTTGTGTGTACTCATCATCGTTACCATAAACAACAATAGGAGGCATAATCCTAATTCCTGCTGCATTGCCATCCTTAATTGCTTCAATTAGGACCATGTTAGCCTCTTTTCCCTCTTTTGGATGAACAAATTGGATTTTTTTAGGCGCCAACCGATGATTAACCATTTTACTTAGAATTTCAGGCAATCGATCAGGACGGTGTACGAAAAAAGTTTTCCCCTTCATTTTCAATAAACCGCTAGTAATTTCTAGAATACTATCTAAATTAGTTGTAATTTCATGTCGTGCAATTGCTAAATACTTGTTAGGATTCTGAGAAGATTGTGGCGTATTTGGAAAATAAGGTGGATTACACAATACGGTATCAATTGAGTCTTTTTCTAGATAATCAAACGTGTTGATTAAATCTGTTTGCTTAACTTGTACTTGATTTTCCAAGTGATTCAATTCAATACTTCTATTTGCCATATCAGCTAATTTTTCTTGAAGTTCAATCTGATAAATTTGACCCTTTGTTTTTTGACTAACAAATAACCCGACTGCACCATTGCCCGCACATAAATCAACTATTTTAGTTGATTCTTTTCTTGAAACATCTGCAAAATGGGCTAATAAAACAGCATCCAGTGAAAAAGAAAAAACATCTGAACTCTGAATGATTTTAATTTGATTTGAGTATAATTGGTCAATACGTTCATTGTTATTAAGTGAAACCATTTTTCATTACCCATTTTCTATAATTTTTTTTAAACTTGCAACTTTTAATTTAATTAGTCATACTTACCATACAAAGTTTAAAATTTGAAAGGATTGTTGCCACATGTTTTATTCATTTGCACGAGGTATTGTACGAGTACTTTTATTCTTAATCAATGGGAATGCCCACTATATTAATAAAGAAAAACTACCTGAAGGATCGTATATTTTAGTAGGTCCACACCGAACTTGGTTTGACCCCCTTTACTTTGCCTTAGCTGGTAGTCCTAAAAAGTTTTCATTTATGGCAAAAAAAGAACTATTTGTAAATCCAATTTTACGCTATATCTTAATTCATGCCAATGCTTTTCCAGTTGATCGAGAAAATCCAGGTCCATCAACAATTAAAACGCCAGTTAAATTTTTAAAAAAAGGCGAATTATCATTAATTATGTTTCCCTCAGGTACCCGACATTCCGAGGAATTAAAAGGTGGTTCACTCTTAATTGCTCGAATGGCACAGGTACCCCTAGTTCCAGCAGTCTATCAAGGTCCATTAACCTTAAAGCAACTTTTCAGTAGAAAAAGAGTAACCGTTTCATTCGGTGATCCAATCTATTTAGACAAAAAAACAAAATTGACTGATGAGGTCCAAACAGAAATGGACACCCAATTAATGGCTGCATTTCAAAAATTAGATACTGAAATTAATCCCAATTTTAAATATGTTGATCCCCATAAAAGTAAAAATAATAATTAAATTCCAAAAAAAATACTGGTAGGAAATCATATTGATTTTCTACCAGTATTTTTATTTAAAATTAAACTTAATCATCTGATATATTTTGTAAACTATACATGTCAGCGTATTTACCATTTAATTTTAGTAATTCTTCATGTGTTCCTCGTTCAACAATTTGACCCTTATCCAACACTAGAATTTGGTTAGCGTCAACAATAGTTGACAGTCTGTGTGCGATAACAAGCGTCGTTCTATTTTGTCTCATTTGTTTTAACCCATCTTGTATAAGTTGTTCCGTCTCCGTATCAATATTAGCTGTAGCTTCATCCAATATTAAAATTTTGGGATTAGTTACAATCGTTCTCGCAAATGAAATCAATTGCTTTTCACCAGCGGAGTATGTTGCCCCTCGTTCAACAACTTTCGTTTGATACTGCCGAGGTAATTTATCAATAAATTGATCAGCATGAACAAATTTAGCAGCTTTTTCAATTTGTTCATCAGTAATATCTTGATTAAACATTCTAATATTTGAAGCAACATTACCATAAAATAAAAATGAATCTTGTAATACAAGCCCCATTTTTTTACGTAACTCTTCTGTCGAATATTTTTTAATATCTAAACCATCAATTAAAATTTGCCCTTCTTCAAAATCATAAAATCTCATCAAAATATTGATGGTTGAACTTTTACCACTACCCGTGTGTCCAACGAAAGCAAGTGTTTCACCAGGTTGTACCGTAAATGATATATTCTTTAAAACAGCATTCTCATCATCATAAGAAAAAGTAACATTTTTGAATTCAATTTTACCTTCAGTAATTGTGGCTCCTGCCACGGGTGTTTGTTGTGGTTCTATTGTTTGGTCATCAAGAACACTAATGATTCGGCTACCTGCAACGATTCCATCTTGGAAAGTTGTCAAATAATCCATTAAGTTTGTCATGGGATTGAAGAAATTTTGTAAATATGTTAGAAATGCATATACCATTCCTGCTTCAACAAAATGATCTAAACTGCTAATTCCAAATAACCCAAGTGTCATTACTACAGCCAATGCATAAAATAAACTAATAATTGGTGAAAGTAACAATGAATTAGTTCGAATCATTTCAAATCTTTTTTTCAAATAAAGTTCATTAGTGTCCTCAAATTCGCCTTCAATCCGTTTTTCTTGGCGAAATTGTTGAATCACATTTATTCCAACGATAGATTCATTTAATTTAGTATTTAATCGACTCAAATATTCTCTCATTTGTCGATAAACCTTTGAACTAAACCGTTGGTAATACCATGTTGTTATTAGTAAAATTGGTATAAAAATCAACGTTACCAATGCAATCTGTGGCTTGGCAATATACATTGCTACAAAAGCAGAGATAAGTGAAAATACACCAACGATTAATGTCATAAATAGCGTCCAAAAATCTGCTAATGTCATCGTATCATTAGTAACCCTAGAAACAACAGCTCCAGCCGGTGTCTTATCAAAGTAACGCATCCCTAACGTGTGAATTTTTTTAAAAAGAATGACACGTATTTTTTCTAATGTTTTTTCTGCACCCATTGAGTACAAATACATTTGAATGAATTGAGTAATTGCTTTTAAAATTACACCGATAAAGTAAAGACCCGCAAATAAAAACATAATATTTAGTGGTGTTGATTTCGATTGAAGATAGTTATCCATATAATACTGTAAAAGAAGAGGTAGTAATATATTAATTCCACTTAATATGGCCGCAAATAAAATTGCGATTAAAAAATCGGCTTTAAAATCTTTTGTATAGGGCAACAATCTTTTAATAACTGTTCTTTGTTCTTTACCGCTCAGTTCTTTTTGCCAGCTAGATTTAGGCTTTTCACTCATTAATTTCATCTCCCTCTAACTTGCTTTCAAGTTGTTGTTTAGTTGTCATTTGATAGTACCAACCTTTTGATGTCATTAACGTATCATGCTGTCCTCGCTCAATAATTGTTCCACCATCAATTACGATAATTTCATCTGCATCTTTTACACTACTCATACGGCTTGCAGAAATAATAGTTGTTTTATTTTGACGTTTCTCTTTTAATCTAGTTAAAATAATAGATTCCGTTCTGGCATCAACTGCCGAAAGAGCATCATCCAAAATTAATAGCTCTGGATTAATTACAAGGGCACGAGCGATAGCTAAACGTTGCTTTTGGCCACCAGAGAGGGATATTCCTTGTTCTCCAACCTCTGTTTCATATTTTAGTGGTAATTCAGTGATATCACTATCCAAATCAGCATTAAATGCAGCCATTTCAACCTTTTCTTTTGTTAAATTCATATTAGCAAAACGTATATTATTTAAAATAGTTGTTGAAAATAAAAAGCTTTCCTGAGGAACGTAACCAATTGACTTCAGATACGTATCTAAGGCATACTCTTTAATATTTGAATTATTAACTGAAATCATTCCGTTGTATGCATCAAATTCACGAAGTATCAATTTCATAATCGTTGATTTGCCAGCACCCGTTTTTCCAACAATGCCAAGAGTTTGACCAGAACCAATTTCAAATTTAACATTATGCAAGCTTTCCCGATCATCATCTGGATAATTAAAATGCTGGACATCAAATTTAAAAGATCCCACCGGTAATTTATCTAACCCCTTTTCATTATCTACAATGCCACTTTTTTGATTTAATAATATTTGAACACGATCATAACTAGCATTTCCACGTTCAATAACATTAAATAATCGACCAATAGCAAACATCGGCCAAACAAGTAACGCAATATAACTTATAAATGAAATCAGTTGTCCAATTGAAATAACGTTGTTAGCCACATAGTATCCACCTAAAATGATAGTGCAAACATATGACAATCCAATAATTAAACTTGTTATTGGATCAAACAATGCATCCAATAAATTAACTTTTCTATTAATCTTGATAGTTTCTTCAACTTTTCCTTCAAAATCTTCAATATCTTCTTGTTCTTGTCCAAGAGTCTTAATCACTTTAATTCCGCTGACACTCTCTTGCGTTTTATTATTCAACGTTGAAAACGCTGCTTGAGATGTAGAGAAAGCAGTGTGTATTTTAGTTCCTAAATATCTAGCCATAACCGCCAATAAAGGTAACGGAATAATTGCTAAGATTGTTAAACGCCAATCTATTAAAAATATCATTGCAATTATAGTTGTCCCACCCGTGATAATTGAATCAGCAAAAGTTAGTATACCTGCACCAGCAACCTGCTGAATAGCTGTTAAATCATTCGTTGCATGTGCCATCAAATCGCCTGTTCTATTTTGCTGAAAAAAAGATTGATCCATTTGCATAAAATGTTTAAATAATCGAGTACGTAAAATTTTTTCAAGGCGAGCAGCGCTACCCCAAATATTGGTTCTCCAGATATATCTAAACAGATATTGCCCTAATGCAACAAAAACTAAGATACTAATCCAAATTGCTAACTTACTCACTGTTAGTTCATTTTCACTCATACTATCAACGATATTTCCAATAATTTTAGGTGGAATAATTTGGAAGATTGCCACTAAAATCAGAAAGAATACTGCGATTCCATACGATTTTTTTTCTTGTTTAAAAAACCATCCAAGTTTTCTAAATATAGTCATTCTAACTCCTCCTTTTTATAAAAAAAAACAAGCAAAGGAAATCCTTGCCTGTTCATAAAATATTAAATTATTTTTTTTGCGAACTATTTTTTGCTTGTGCATTCATAGATGACATCATCTGATGTAATTTCTTTTCAGAAGGTTTTTGGCCCATTTGGACCATCATCATTCTTAACATATCTTCATTGATTGGTGGGTTCTTTTGTAAATATGTTTCCATATACTTACGAGCACCGAAAAATCCTCCGACAAGTCCAACTGCTAACGCAATAACGGCGATTAAAATCGTCATTCCCATTGACATAATTCAAGACCCCTTTCAATTCACTTCAATCACTAATTCTACACAATTTTCACATAAAAGAAAAGGTAAATCTATTCAAATTGGGAACTATTTTCTTAGTTATCTCGTAAACCTTTATCACGTTGAACTTTTTTTACTTTGTCAGGTGTTACTTCTTTACCTGTTTTATCATAAACCTGCATCATTTCAACTCGACTTCTAAAACTTTCTCTAAATAATGCAAGATACGTTTCACGAAGTTCTTTTCTTTCAGCTTCTTCAGCCTTTGTTAAACCTTCATCAGTTTTACTTTTTGCAGCTAATTCATTTATTCTTGGTGCTAAATCTTCTGGGATCATTTATTATCACTCCTTAAAATTTCACTCATAAGCATACCTGATAATATGATAAAAAACAATTATTCAAATTAACCGAACGTTTGTTTGCAACAACTACTTTCATATGCTACTATTAAAATAATAAATAATGATGATGAGGTGTACTAAATGACAAAAGCATCTGACAGCAAACAACTTGCAGTCTTGCGCTTTATTCATGAACGAGTGGACACGAAGGGTTATCCACCAACTGTTAGAGAAATTGGCGAAGCTGTTTCTCTATCATCTACTTCCACTGTTCATGGACACATTGCTCGACTTGAAAAAAAAGGATTACTAACTAAAGATCCCACCAAACCTAGGGCAATTGAACTTACACCACTTGGATTAGATGCGATTGGCGTTAATAGTCATGAAAATTTAATTCCAATGGTCGGGACCGTTACTGCTGGTGTACCCATTTTGGCTGTTGAACAGGTAACTGATTATTTCCCCCTCCCACCTGACTTTAATTCCTCAGATGATTTATTCATGTTAACAATTCGCGGAGAAAGCATGATTAATATTGGGATATTAAATGAAGATCAAGTTATTGTCAGAAAACAGTCAACTGCTGAAAATGGTGAAATTGTTATTGCAATGAATGAATTTGATGAGGCAACCTGTAAAAGATTTTTCAAAGAAGAAAATCATTTTCGTCTCCAACCCGAAAATGATTCAATGGAACCAATTATTTTAGATTCTGTCTCTATTTTAGGCAAAGTCATTGGACTCTATCGTCATTTTTAATGAACAAAGCAGAAAAAGCTACTAAATTAGTCAGACTAATCTAGTAGCTTTTTCTATTGAATAGAATATTGCCTTTGCATATTTTTGCTGCCTATTAAAATATATTTAGATTTATCATTACTGTAATCTAAATAAATATCTGCTCCATCATTTTTTAAATGATTTTGATACATATTCTCGTATAATTCAATAGAAACTTGAACACGTTCTTCTAAATTAATTTTCGGTAATTGACTCTTGAAATTATCTGTTAATGTACCAGAAAAGAATTCTCCAACTGCCCCTGAACCATAGCTATACATCCCTATTCTATCACCGGCCTCTAAATCATTACTATTTTCAAGTAAAGATATAAAGCTTAAATATAGTGAGCCAGTATATAAATTTCCAACCTGATTATTATACTTTTTAGCTGCCTCAAATTCTCGTTCTAATTCAATTTTTTTGCTATCTGTCGCTTCATTAAGGACTTCTCTTAAACCTTTAACACCAAGTTTTGTATATGGCAAATGATATAAAATAGCCTTAAAATCAGCAACAGTTAATCCTGTTTTATTTTTATACTCATTCCATGTTTGATTAAAAAAATCTAAATATACGTTCTGAGAAGTTTTACCGTCTACAAGTGCTTCGCTGTGATTTAATGGGCGCCAAAAATCCATAACATTTTCCGTTACAAATCCACTATCTGCATCTAATAAAAGTATTTTTGGGTTTTTCGTAATAATCATTGCGACAGCGCCGCCACCTTGTGTAGGTTCACCCGCAGTATTTAGACCATATCTAGCAATATCAGCACCAATGACTAAAACCTGACTATTTGGATTAAGCGACACATGTCCTTTTGCCAATTGAATAGCGGCCGTTGCTCCATAGCAAGCTTGCTTAATTTCGATTGATCTCACGTGTTTTAAGCCTAAAAGACCTGAAACGTAGGCTCCTGCCGACTTTGAATTATCAATACCGGATTCTGTTGCAAAAATAACAAAGTCAATTTTGTCTCTATTTTCGTTATCTATTAATAGATCTGCAGCATTTGCACCCATCGTCACCACGTCCTGTGTCGGCGGTATAACAGCCATTTTTGATTGGCCAATTCCAATTAAATATTTATTAGGATCTACATTTCTGACATTAGCTAATTCTGACATATCAACGTACTGATTCGATGTAAAAAAATTAATTCGATCAATTCCAATTTTCATTAATCTTCCAGCTTCCATTTATTATATTGTTTTTATTGTACTTGATGTCTCATTTGATGGCAAGATTTGGTATCACTGGTTTAAAAAGGTATCATTATTCAGTTTCAAATACTAAACCTAAATACTTTTATTACTACCCTAGAAATATCTTTATCAATAAACTATCACACTCGGCGAACAGATAAAATTTGGCAACGATTACAAGACTCATTGGTCGTATTGCACTTAATTGCACTTAATTGCACTTAATTCCCCTTGAATACTAATTATAGAATCACTTTATGTATTCTCTTGTAATTGTCCAGTTAGACGTATAAAATTTAACCATATATTTATACGAAAAAGGGGATTAATATGATTGCACAAACATTTTATTTAATTGTTTTAATTATTTGGGTGTCTATGATTGGGTTAACTATTTGGGATAAAGGTTTGACTAATTTTTTTAAATATATATTCACCCCTACAAAAATACCAAGACAAAATAGATTTAAACACCCTTTTTTGTCGTTTTTAGTTATTCAAGAAAAAGAACAAAAATTTTATTTTTATGCAGTAAGTTTTTTAATAGGTACAATTTTTGGTCTAATGTTTTTCCCCAGGTTCTTAATTTTAAGACTACTAACATTTAGCATTGCTTCATTACTGTTTTGTTATAGTTTTTTTTCATACCTAAAATTATTCCCTAAAAAAACAAAACTCTGGCAAATTGAATCGTATTTATTATTACTTATTACTACATTCATTTTTTATCTAATTAATTATATGAATTTGATTACACCACTAATGGAAACAACAGTTATTTTTACATTTATATTAGGTATTATTATCATTACCTTTAGTTCATTCTATTTATTAAAATTACTTTCATACATTGTTCAAAATAATTTTGCACATACTGTACAGGTTATTGCTGAATTTGCATTAAATATTTTCTATGAAGGTTTGCTTGTTGGAACTTCTTTAATAGGCGTTTTAGGAGGTGAATCAAAAGTTACCGAATTTGTCTCTAAGTTACCCAGTGTCCATGTTGTTGATCACTTAGTAGCTATTTCATATTATGGCTTGAGTGATTTTTTTGGAGACCCCATAAATTCTATTCAAAATGTTCAGTCATATCCAACAATAATTTTATATATTCATCTGCTAAGCTTATTATTTGGCGCAAGCTACACGTGGATATTTCTTGCTAACTTAATAAGCATTGATAATAATTAAATGAGTTTTGCAATTATATTAAAAAGTTGATATACTAAACAAAGTTATTTTGGAGAGTTGGCAGAGTGGTAATGCACCGGACTCGAAATCCGGCGAACGCTGTAATGGCGCGCGCAGGTTCAAATCCTGTACTCTCCTTTTTATATCATATTAAACCAAAATAAAAAAACACAAACGCCAGTTTAAAGGCATTTGTGTTTTTTATTTTGTATAAAAAGAGACTATAAAGCATTAAAACATCATATGACTTTGCACATATTTCGCACATTTTTATATACCTAACATTAAAAAAGCTTTAAGTGACTTTCTGAATTATAAAAAATCAGTATTATACCTGTATCTTGGACCCAAACTGATGTATATATAATTAATATTTCGCAAACAACCGTCTGTTCTTGGTAAAAGGAAGATAATATTCAAAAGCTCGTAGCTTAATTTAAAAATAAAAAGCTCTAGTATTGGACGAAAATCCAATACTAGAGCCTCATTTTATAAAATTATACAACAATAGCTATCATAAAGCTGTAATCATGAATTTAATAGTTCATTAAACTGAATATATCATAGTCTTTTATTTTTTGACGGCCCTTTAAATCATCTAATTCAATAAAAAAGGCAGTCCCTACAACAATACCACCTAATTGTTCAACTAATTCTATCGTCGCTGCAATCGTACCACCAGTTGCTAATAAATCATCTGTTACTAAAACCCTCTGTCCAGGTTGTACCGCATCCTTATGCATATATAGTGCAGATTCTCCGTACTCCAATGCATACTTGGCCTCAACGGTTTCTCGAGGTAACTTACCTTTTTTTCTAGCTGGTGCAAATCCTACACCTAGATCATAGGCCACTGGACATCCAACAATAAACCCTCTAGCTTCAGGGCCAACAATCATCTCAACATTTTTACTCTTGGCATATTCTACAATTTTATTTGTTGCTTCGCGGTATGCTGCTCCGTCTGCCATTAAGGGTGATATATCTCGAAAAACAACACCTTTTTCTGGGTAATCAGGAATTGCAGCAATATACTTTGTTAAATCTAATACCATTAATAAACGCTCCTTTAATCTTCTGTATTCAATTGTTCAAGTATCCACTTTTTAAGATCATTCTCTTTAGAGTAGACTAACTTATCTTCAGCTAATATTCGATTATTTCTTAGCTTATATTCAGAAGTATTTTTAATGTCCATTTTATTTGTTGTACTTTTTCCAGTCATTAATCCATCTTTTATTTTAACAAATTCCAACTCTAAAAACACCTTAATCATGAATATTAATAAATTTTTCTTTATTTTTAAAAAATCAGATAAGACGATTAGTTGATTATTAATATCAACATCTTTATGACTCATCACAAATTTATATAACTTTGCATACTGTTCTCTGGATGGCATACCATCTAAATAGGCACTGTTAGTCTTTAAAAATACTGCAATTATTTTCTGACTATCCGATAAACGTAATATTGTAGACATTTGTTCCAACGAGCTTGGGCAATCTACAAATATAATTGTTCTTTGATTATCAAAATCTGATACACTTTTTAGTTGATCAGCCTGCTTAAATATCTGTTTGTCTGATGAAAATTGTTTTACTTGGTCATAATTTTTTTTATTCCAGAATATAAACAAGCCTTCATTTTGAAATAAACTTTTATTCACGTGGTCAGTTCTTTCATCAATAATTACAAGCCCTTCAAATTTAATGTCCTGTACCATTAACTGTAAATTTGTTTTATTCATCCATACATTTTTTTCAATTTCACCGATTAATTTGATCTCATCTAAAGTATTCTTGAAATCATCAACATACTTTGCATTTGAAAATGAAATTCCACTAATTTTTTCTTTCTCACCAACAACTTCAAATTTTAAGTGAGTTCCTGTTTTACCAATAGCCTTAACATTTTGTATTGATTTATATTTAATTTCAAAAATCGGTTTTTCATTGTCTGTACCAAATGGTTTTAATTTTTCAATATCCTTATAAAAATCCAAAGTCAATTGATCTACATTTAGCTTTGCTACAACCACTTTGGCTGGCTTAACGTTCAATTGAATTCCTTGAGATACTGCTTCATTTTCCAAGTCTAATCTAAATCTTTCTAAGTTTTGAATGGGAAATGTTAATCCCACGGCCATATGATGTCCACCAAAATGAGATGTTAATTCTCTATGTTCATTAATTGCGTTATACAAATGAAATGTATCAATACTTCGACCGGATCCTTTTAAATAGCCCTTCTCTGTATCTTGGTTTAAAATAATTGTCGGTTTACCAGTTACTTCAACAACACGACTAGCAACGATACCTAATACACCTTCGTGCCAATTTTCACCTGTTATTACCAGTGTTTTCTTGTACTGATTATACTCTGCTGTAGCCTGTTTCAATGCTAGTTCTAATATATCTGCTACAATTTTTTGACGGCGTACATTTTCAGATTGAACAAAGTTTGCTATTTCCTGTGCTCGTTCATCGTCTAGACTAGTTAACAGTTCAACACCAATATTTGCATCACCTAATCGCCCAATTGCATTTAAACGCGGCGCAATACCAAAACCAATATCTTTTTCATCTACTGTTTCCTGTTTTACATTCGCAACTTCCATTAATGCAATCAATCCTGGCCGGAACGTTTGTTGTAAAACCTTCAGACCGAAACTTACAAGTGAACGATTTTCATCTGTCAGTGATACCAAATCTGCTACTGTACCGATTACCACTAAATCTAGTAATTCTTCTGAAATATCACCTGTTAATGCACTCGCAACTTTAAATGCCACACCAGCACCTGAAAGTTCTCCAAACGGATATTTTCCTTCAGGATGTCGAGGATGAATTATTGCATAAGCCTTTGGTAAAACATCTGGTAATTCATGATGATCGGTTACGATAACATCTATACCTTGAGATTGAGCAAATTCTATTGCTTCATTCCCTGATACACCATTATCAACAGTAATAATCAAATTAGTACCATTGTCTATTATTCTTTTATAAGCATCTACATTAGGTCCGTAACCATCTATAAATCGGTTAGGTATATAAGTTTCCACATCTGCGCCCATATCACTAAGTGTCTCAAACATGATTGAGGTACTCGTTAACCCATCAGCATCATAATCACCATAAACCGTTATTTTTTGATTTTTAACTATTGCTTGTTGAATTCGTTCAATTCCTTTACTCATATCATGCATAAGCATTGGATCGTGAATGTTTTCTGCTCCTACATTTAAAAAATCAGTAATAGCTTTTTCAGATGTAAGTCCGCGGCTCCATAGTAAAGATATCAATGAATGATCTAATTGAATATTTTCAAATATTTCATTAGGTATTTTGTCATTACTTAAATCTAAAAACTTCCAACTATACTTTGATTCAATCATGTTAAACCTCTACTTTACTAACGATTTATATTTTCTGATTTTAACGTTTTAATTTCATTTTGTAGTAATTGAACTTCTTTTCTATTCTGAGTTTTTATTTTATCAATTGAATTTTTCAATGATTCATCAAAATTATTTTTATAGTCATCCAATTGTTGATTTAATTCTTTATTTTCTTTTTTTAATTTTAAAGTTGCACTTGTTGTTAACAGACCTATCAGTAGTGCTCCTGCTAAAATTGAAAATAATAAAATAAGAATCATTGGCATTTTAATTTCTGCAAACCAAAAATTAATTGAAACTTCCTTTACATTTAAAATTGAAAAAATTGCTATTACGATAATAAGTAATAACGCTATGATTGTTCGCCATTGTTTTTTCATATTTTCCCCCACTATTTTTTGTTAAATACTGTACCCGCAAGTAAATCTCCCATTTTAGGGAAAATTGTATATCCCAAATATGCCATTTCCATATAATATGGTAAATTAATTTCGCGTTTATTTGTACTTATGTTTCTTGATATAATCTTTGCAACATGCGCAGGATTTAGCATCATTGATCCAATATTTTTTAAATAGTTGCCCTCTTTATCAGCTATTTTGAAGAAATTAGTATCAATTGGTCCAGGATTAACTGTCATAACTTTAATCCCTAGTGGTTTTAATTCTAATCTCAACGCATTAGAATAACCAAGGACACCATATTTCGTTGCTGAATAAATTGCTGATTTCGGTGTTGCAATTTTCCCAGCAATAGATGCAATATTAATAATAACGCCATATTTTCTATCTGCCATATTTAGCGCAACATTTTGAGTCATGTACATTAGCCCCAAGACGTTTACTCTAAACATTTTTTCAGCAACATCCATATCAAAAGATAACACATTCTCCATCAAACCAAACCCTGCATTATTTATAAGTACTTCAATCGGTCCAATTGAAGATTCAATTTTTTTAACCATTTTTTCAATTTGAATTGGATCAGAAACATCACATTCAATCGCATAAGCCAATCGACCAGATAGACGCTGACAAGCATCTTTAACCTCTGTAAGTTTATCCATTTGTCTAGCGCAAATAACAACAATTGCACCTTTTCTAGCAACCTCATATGCCAGTTCCTTACCTAAACCACTTGAACCACCACTAATTAGAACGATTCTATTACGTAAATCTTTTAACTCTTTATATTGACTAATCATTTACTTTTTCCTTTTGAGAAAACGGCACATTAATTACATCAAAATCTCTAACAACCGTTGTATTTTTAAAGATACTTCTTGCCTCACTCTGTAAAGTAATGGCCATTTTACCAACATATCTTGCGGAAATATGTGTCAATAATAACATTTTCACGTTTGATTTTTTAGCGATTTCTGCAGCCTGAGCACTAGTTGTATGATAATAATTCCTTGCCATTTTTGATTCAGCTTTTTCAAATGTACTCTCATGAACCAGAACATTTGCATTTTCAGCTAATGTATAACTATTTTTTGTTTTTCTTGTATCGCCCAAAATTGTGACAATACGCCCTTTTTTAGTTTCTCCCAAAAAATCATTTCCATTTAATTTTGTGCCGTCTTCTAATTGAACTATTTTACCGGCTTTTAATTCTCCATAAATTGGACCAGACGGAATATTTAATTCTTTAAGTTTATCTATTTGTAATTCGCCTGCATAATCATGTTCCACAATTCGATAACCCACGCTTATAATACGATGATCTAAGTAATCAAAATATACTTTAAAAGTGCTATCTTCAAATATTAATCCAGGTTTATCAAGTTCTACAAATTTAATTGTATATGACAACTTCGTTTCAGAAACTTGTAAACTGGTCTTCACAAAATTTTGAATTCCTTTAGGACCAAAAATAGTTAAAGGTCCATTACCTCCTTGAAATGATCGGCTACTCAAAAGACCTGGCAACCCAAAAATATGATCTCCGTGTAAATGTGTAATGAATATTTTTTCGATTTTCCGAGGTTTTATTGTCGTTTGTAAAATTTGATGTTGTGTTGCTTCACCTACATCAAACAACCAAACACTATTACGTTCATCTAGTAGTTTTAGTGCAATACTGGTTACATTTCTATTTTTTGCAGGTGCTCCTGCTCCTGTACCTAAAAATTCTAATTCCATATTATTAACCTATCCTTACTTATTCATTTGATTTCATTGGTAATGTAACTTCAAAAACGACACCCTTCGGTATCTTATTTCTAACTTCAATTTTACCTTTATGCTCTTCAACGATCCATTTCGCAATTGACAAGCCTAACCCATTACCACCTGTTTTACGATTTCTTGATTTTTCTTCTCTATAAAAGCGTTGGAAGATTATTTTTTTATGTGTATCACTAATATTTTCTCCATCATTAATGACTTGTATCACTAGTTGCTTAGCCGACTCAATAACGATAAACGAAATTTCATTACCCGCTACTGTGTATTTCAATGCATTATCAAGTAAAATGACAATTAATTGATGTATACGGTCTTCGTCTAATTGAATGTACTTACTTGCAATATTTATTTGAAAATAAAATTGTTTATTTTGACTAAGCGCAATATCTGCATAAGGATGAATAATATTCTCAAAGTATTCCTTAGCAAGGACTTTCTTAAAGTTAAACACATTAGCATTAGAATCTGAATTAGCTAACAATAATAGATCTTTTGTTAGATTATTTAATCGTCTAATCTCACTTAATGAAGTTGCAATTGACTCGCTTTCATCGATAATATTTGCATTAGGTTTTGTTAACAAATACTCTAATTTATTTTGTACTATCGTCAATGGTGTTCTAAGCTCATGGGCTGCATTATCGATAAATTCTCTTTGCTTATTCCATGCACTAATCGTTGGTTTAATACTAATAGATGATAAAATAACACTTAAGGCAATCGACAACATTCCAAAAATAAGCAGAGATACAAGTAAAATATTCCTAAAACTAATCAATGAGTTTTGATTAATCTCAATATTTTCAATAATTTGAATATATCGTGCTTTATGCCATTTTTTAACAGCTGAGTCTGGAATTTCCATTAAGTATGACCTAAACGTAGGTCCGTTTTTTTGTTTAATTGTTTTAAATTTGTTTAAATCAGATTTTTTAAATGGTATCTTATTAAAAACGGGGTATCTGGTACCCATTGCATCTTTATTAATTATTTCTCCATTTTGTGACCATAAGATTTGATAGACTTTAAAGTCAGGTGCTTGCTTCAAAAGTGGACTATCATCGATTCTATTTATGGAGACATAATTAGAATCTTTTATTCGTCTAATTTGTTTTTTCATTGATATATCTACATTAACTGTTAAGGTGTCATTAAATGAACTATATACAATTAAACCAAGTGTTACAAAAATAATACTGAAGCTTAAAAGATACATAAAAAATAATTTTATACGCGTATCTCTATTTGCCTTATTTTTCATCAGGTTCAACCAGATAACCAACGTTTCTAATTGTTCGAATCATTTTTTCATGACCAATCTTTTTTAATTTTTTTCTCAGATTACTCATATAAACTTCTACAACCGTAATGCTAGTATCGGACGTAAATCCCCAAACACGGTCAAATATTTGTTCTTTCGTTAAAATAGTATTCTTATTTTCCAGTAAGTATGTTAAAAATTCATACTCTTTACCCTGTAAATTGATAGATTGGCTGCCAGAAATAATTGTTCTGTTATCAGATAAAATCATATCTTGATATTTTAATTCACTATCTATTTCAAATTTCATTGTTCTTTTCAGAAGAGCCTTTATTCTCATTTGTAATTCGTTTAAATTGAATGGCTTAGCTAAATAATCATCCGCCCCTAAATTAAATCCGGTAATTTTATCGTCAACACTATCTTTTGCTGATAAGATTAGCACTGCCGTGTCAATTTTCTTTTCTCGAATTTTTTTTAATACATCAAATCCCGATATTGTAGGAAGCATTAAATCTAAAATAATAATATCATATATATTTTGTGAAGCTTTAAAAAAGCCTTCCTCGCCATCGAACGCTTGCTCTAACGTCATAATTTTTGCTGTTGCTTCAACAATATTATCAGAAATAATTGTATCATCTTCAATAATTAATCCTCTTGGCATTTTTTTTCCTCATTCCTTTCATTTTCATTAAAAAAAATGCATAATAATTATATCTTCTACTAAAGGATGGTTAAATATTATGCGAATGATCGATTTAGAATTAGCCACTATTGATTTAAATAAAAATTTTAATTTATATTACACTACTAATAATCTATTTTACCCTATTTCTAAGGTAATTAGTACATCAGAATATTTTATTTTAATTGTTACTCCCTCTGATAAACCCTTGTTACTTCAAGATTTACTTCACGTATCTGAGTTGAAATCACGTCATAATAAGCTGTTTATCCAAACTATTGATAAAAATTTACATTTAATTTTAGGTTATAAAATAGATCATAATAAACTATTTTTAGCTTAAAACTTAAAATAGATCTGTCTTCATTCTACTCTGATGCTATTATATATATCGCATGGAGTATTAATAAAAAATGCTAACTGCTGTTATACAGTTAGCATTAGTGACATTTGTTAATAGATAAAGTTATTCTACATAATTATCCTGTCTTTATAGTATATCTAAAAAATGGAGGTAAAACAAATGAATATTCTATCTACAACAGTAAGTATCGTTGCCCTATTAATTTCACTGTATACCCTGTACATCGTCCTAAAAAGTAATAGATAAATTAAACGCTAATTTTTAACACAATACATTATTCATACAACTACTGGATTAAGTCATCAATTGTCCTATCTTATTCAAAAAAGGACAATATTAGTTTGTTGAAACAAATTTAAAAAACATTATAGAACATAGCTATTTTAAGGGTGTACACTTTCTGGTGTTGGTGAAATAAAATTCATCAACACCAGTTTTTTATTCTGAAAACAAAAAAAGAGGCCACCATGACCTGTACTAGGCCCTGTCAAGTTGACGGATGAAATAATATAAAATTTAATATGTTTCTAAATGGCTTTATCCCAGTATT